>JABHZL010000124.1 GCA_018656645.1 Phycisphaerae bacterium | reverse complement strand
CCGGCGTCATGATTTGTTTCTTGTGCTGTTTTTTTTGCGTTGTGTTGTTTACGGCGTTCTGAGTAATTCTCAAATGAAACACTCAGCTCCATTTGTTGCCCATCAATGTGACATTGGTGAAGTTTGTTAAGGAACGGTATACACCAACCACAGGAGGTTCCGGCACCCAAACATTCGGAAAGTTGAGATGCAACTTTTGGGTTTTTTCTTTTAACAAAACTTTGTAGTTTACGAAGCGACACGTGGTGGCAAACGCAAATATCTTCTTCTGGTTTCACGTGAAGGTTATACCCAGACTTGGCAGATGATATGTGGCTCCTTCACCTTGCCTGTAAATGTGCCAATTGTTGTTGTCACTTGCTTTACTTCATACTGGGGATGTTCATCAAGCCATTCATTCACTTGCTGGTCAAGATATTTGAGTGCATCATCTGTCAACTTGCTGTGAAAGGTTTGGACGTGGATTGCACCGGTACCTGTCGTGTTTGGAACTCGGCTCCAAGAGTCCTCGTGCATTGTCTTTGAACCAAATGCAGTAATTTTTCGGGTCAAGCCAGCCGGACCAGAAGCGGCAGAAATAGGAAGATCTCCAACGATAGGAATGTCATCTATTGAGGATTCATTTTGTTTGATTGGCATTAAACGCAGGCGAACAACACTGCCTGTTGTGACTTCTAGCGGAACAATCGGACCGCCTTCCCATTCAATCTTCATCTGCCAACCACTCATCGTTTGCTGCCACTCTTGGATTGTTCCAACCCCAAGCCGCTTCACTGTTCCGCGATTGCCTTCAAGGGGACCTTCAAATGTTAGGTATTCTGGGCGGTGATCAGGTCTTGTCTCAAGGTCAATCCACTCATTATTTGTAAGAAGATCGGGTCGTTGGTTTGACCTAAAACTGATCAATGGTTTCTTGCCATCGGCATCAACACCGAGCAACCAGTCAAAATGGGTAGTTCCGTCGGGCATTTCGTGCTCTAACACGACTGTTGGAAAGGAATGTTCTTTTGATGGGGCTGCCATAGTTCGTATGACTACCGTATCATGGACAAAGGAATCGTGTGACATAGAAAGAAGGAGATCTTGTCATGAAAATAACATATTTACTTTTTACCGCATCAGCAACCTTGTTTCTCGCCGCTTGTGGGCAACCAAGTACAACAGCACTTATGGAGAAGGGCAGTTTTGCAATGTGGCAGGGTCGGTGGAATGATGCCGCTACAAGTTATAGAGAAATCACAGAAATGCACCCCGGGGATTGGGAAGCCCATTACAACCTTGGCAAGTGTTTACTTGAACTTGGCGATCCAAGAGGTGCGTCTGCGTCACTAGAAATTGCAAACACAATCGTTCCAACAAATCTTGACGTTAGTGATCTTCTTGCAGAAACTTACCTTGCGACAGGAAATGAAAACAAACTTTTTACGTTCTTAGAAGCGCAAGCGGGTGAACAACAAACGGTTCGCGCGTGGACCAAGTTTGCTGAATATGCAATGGCGATTAGTGATCCAGACAGCGCAACAATTGCAATCGATACAGCAATTGCCCTAGATGGTGGTACAACTGCAAACCCATATATTGTGGCTGCAACTTTTGCTGAACAACTTGGTGACGACACGCTTGCACTTACGCGTTGGAAAGAAGCGTGGGCTATTGATTCTTCAAACACACAGGTAGCGGATGCCCTTCGGGGTCATGGTGAAATTCCTGGTCCAACGATGACGGGTGTTGTTCCTGAGTAATTACTCTGAAGAGGCAAGCTCGACTCTTGGGAATAACGCCACCTTTTGAATTAGGGTTCCTGGCCGCATGCCGCCCCACGCAAGAGTTGAATGTGTATTACCCACTGGCATTTTTACACCAATTGCTTGGTGTAACTCGTCCATTTTTACAGGAATAACTGGGTGAAGTAGTACAGAAGCAACCCGCAGTGCCTCAATGCACTGATAAAGTATCGCGCCAAGTTCGGTTTGTTTTGATTCATCTTTTGCAAGCTTAAATGGCGCAGTAGTATTTATAAACAAATCAATTTGCCGCACAATCGACATTGCTGATCCCACTGCTTCTTGAGGGGAAAAGGTTTCCATTGCACGCAGCGAACACTGTACGCCGTCACTACAAATAGTTTTCCAGTCTGTTTCTGCAAAGATTTCTCCGCTATCAGGGGGCACGGCGCCATCAAAATATTTTTCGATCATCGCAGTCACTCGACTTGCACAATTGCCAACCGTGTTCACAAGGTGAGAGTTATATACGTCGTGAAACTTCTCTGCAGAAAAATCTGCGTCGGTTGATCCAAGTGGACCCTGTGTGACTAAATAATATCGCCACGCGTCCATGTTGTATGCTTCGATGTATTTTTCAATTTCCTCTAAGTCAATAAAATTACCAAGAGACTTTGACATCTTTCTACCTTCACTAATCCAAAAGCTGTGTGCATACACACAGTGTGGCAGAGGTAAATCAAGCGCCATAAGAATTGCTGGCCAAATCACTGCGTGAAACCAAAGGATTTCTTTGCCAACAACGTGGTAGTTTGCGGGCCAATATCTGTCTTTATCTGTTTGACCTTCTCCAAGACCAAGGGCGGTGATGTAATTAAAGAGGGCATCAATCCAAACATAAATGACATGGTCGGCATCATCTGGCATCGGAATGCCCCACGAGAAATTTGTTCGGCTGATGGGAACATCTTGTAAACCTTCTCGAAGACGGCCAAGCACTTCATTCCGCCTTCCAACTGGTTGGACAAAATCTGGACACGTTTCAAATAATTTTTCTAATCTTTCTTGATAGGCACTGAGTCGGAAATAATAATTTTTCTCAGTTGCCCGAACGAGTGGCTTCCCGCTGATTGGTGATTTGTAATCGAGCTCTCTTGCACTATTCTCGGTGTGATATTCCTCTTGACCCTGATCATACCAACCCTCAAAATCCCCCAAATACACGTCGCCGCTCGCAAGCAGTTTTGTGACTAAGGTTTGTACCTGAGATTCGTGTTCGGGATCGGTTGTTCGGATGAAGGCGTCATTGGTCAGCGAAAACAGGCCCATAATCGATTGAAAGATCGCAGCGTTTTCATCCGCAAGCGCTTTAGGGGTAATTCCGCGTTTTTCAGCCGATTCTTCGACCTTTACGCCGTGCTCATCCGTACCAGTGAGGAAAAATACATCATGACCCGCATTTCTCATTGCCCTTGCATACACGTCACACAATGTTGTAGTGTAAACATGGCCGATATGAGGTCTATCGTTTACGTAGTAAATAGGCGTTGTTATATAGCGCGTTTCTTGAGCCATGTCGCACAGTGTATGTAGGATACGCTGTACTTGGAGACAATCATGCACATCTTTCTGCACATCATTCTTGTTCTATTTCTTTTTGTGGGACAGATTCACGCTCAAGAGTCAATGGGCTCTGGCAATGCTCTTGATAACAATCTTTCTACATCTGGCAGAGATAACCTTCGCAGATCGCTCCCTCGTGGAACTACCAATAGCGAAATACGCACAAATAGTGTTTTAGCAGGCAGGAACTTCAACGATGGTGTGGGGCTTGATACCCAATCGCACATGCAACTGCTTTCTGATGCATCTGATACCGATGCCCAAATGCTGTCAGATACGATGAATAATAGCCCGTGGTATTGGGACAACTGGGATACACAGTCGGCTCAGTTTCTTTCTCAGGGGGATACGAGTTACTTCAATCCCCGCTTTATTGACAACTGGGCTCAGTCGCCTATGAAAGTTCGTATTGGGCAAAGCATGCAATCGATATCCCACACCTGGAGTGCTGAGGATGACAACAGAGATCAATCAGCGATGTTGAATTATCCATCTTCATGGTCTGATAGACAAATAGATCAACATCAACTCACGCAAGCAACTGGCTCAACCTATGACCCTTCAACAGGATATTCAACCATGCCTGTTGTCGGAAATCTAAGGACGAACGACGGTGCTGGTTACATCACAGCATCGCCTCTTCGCGGTGTTTCAATAGAAACCAGGAACCACGCTGCTGCATTTGGGCTCTCACCCTGGGATGCTGCGCGTGCAAGAGATGATGATGAGACACCAAACACGCTTATCAACCGTTGGGTTTCAGACACTGGATTGACTGATCGAGGATTGGACGAACGGGCACAACTTCCTTCAACGCATGATTCAATTCTTACCACAGTAAGCAACCGAGCGTTAGATCAACTTACTTCTGATGCTCTGCTCAGTGAACAGCCCGAGGGGTGGCTTGACCAACAATATGGTTTGTTGCAGGGACAACTTGCGGGAACCATTCCATATGACGAGGAAGATGATGATTTTGTCGCGATCGCAGAAGGGGAGGATGGCGAAGTTAGTGAAACAACAGAAAATGCAACAGATGAAATTGCATTTATTTTGCAACATGGTGAACAAATTGACAAGCTCACTAGCGAGAACCAAACTCGGTTCAACGAACTGATGGAGATGGCCCAGCAACGATTCGATATCGGGGAATATTTTTGGGCAGAGCGGAGATATGACCGAGCGTTACGCTTTACACCTGGGCATCCGCTTGCAACTGCTGGGCTAGCGCACGCACGAATTGGTGCTGGGTTGTACTTGTCTGCATCACTTGCGTTGCAATCACTGCTTTCACTACAACCTGAAATGATTGACGTGACATACGCCGATCGTTTACTACCACCAAGGATTGATTTGGTTAAGGCTGCAGTAAGCATCACGGGCCGGCTCGATGAGAAACGAGACGGTGGCACCTATGCATTTTTGCTGGCTTACATCGGACATCAACTCGGTGATCGTGAGATGATTGAGCGCGGGCTTGCCGTATTTGAAGAACGGGAGGGTGCCAATGACCCGCTTGTTCGATTACTCAAAAAAATCTGGTTGTAGGGCACAAACAAAACCAGATTTTTTGACTCAACAGATCTCTTTTTCTCTATGTTTCTGCGTCTCTCCCGTGAAAGAAAATGTGTATAACTTTGAACAATACGGGTTCATGGTTTTTTCAAAATACAAAAAGTTGTCAACCCCGCCTTGACCTTATCGCCAACCTTAACACGCACCTCAACATCATCTGGACGCGGCAAAATGAGTTCGGTTGTTGAACCGTATTTGATCATGCCAAATTGTTGACCCTGCACAAGCGTGTCATCTGTTTTCAGTGGGCAGACGATATGCCTTGCTATTTTTCCCGAAACTTGACGAACACCGAGGGGCTCACCGCCGTTGTCAAAAATCAAAAGGTTCGATTCATTCACCTGTGCAGATTCGGCTGTTCTGGCATCAAGAAATTTCCCGGGGGTGTAAATCATTTCTTTAAGTGTGCAATCACATGGCGCTCGATTTATGTGCACATTCAGAACACTAAGGAAAATACGAATAATCAGTGCTTCTCCGCCAATGGCATTGTGGTGATCAACTCGTTCTATTGCAGAGATTGTCCCATCTGCTGGACTCAACATTGTTCCCGCTTCTAAGCCTGTGGGAATTCGTCTCCATGGATTTCGGAAAAATGAAACCAGCGCCACCCAAAGGGCAACCACTGCTAAACCACCTACCCACCACCCAAGCCACATCAAAAAACCAAAGGGGATTGCAAGAACCACAGTGATACACAACCACTGTTTCCATCCGTATTTTGTAAGTGTCACCTTACGTCTTACTCGCTGGCTTTGCCAATAAACATGCCGATGAGGCCAAATACAACCGCAATACCGGCAAGACCGCCCGCGTACATTGGGATATTGTCTGTCATTCGAACAGCGAGATGGGGTCCGACGCCTGCAAGACTAAAGATGAGCATCAATAGTACGGCAGTTAACGCTAAAAAAGCGCCAATCATGAGACCCGTACCCGCTCCAGACCACTTGCCGTCATAGGCTTCTGACATCATTGGCACAGCAAGACCCATTGGTACTTCCGCGGCAGGTGTTGTTGATGGCGTTGCATCGCCGCCGCCACCAGTAGTTTCAAATAAACCTGAGGCGCTTGCGCCAAACTCGCCACTATCTCCACCTTCCCAAACTTCGTCAAGAAGTTCAGCACCCAGTGATGTATCATCAGATTCGCGAGTAAGGTCAAGCAAGCCGCTACCGCTCCCAACTGATTCCAAACTCAGTTCTTCGTCAACAGCATCGCTTACACGGGTTTCTGCTGAATCATCATCTTCGTCAAAAGCTGCTCCAAATCCCGTTGCATCACCCGTTTCGCCTAAATCAAAACCAGCAGCACTTCCGCTGTCACCAAGGTCAAAACCAAGTCCGCTCGCACTACCGCCTAGATCTAACCCCGCAGCGCTTCCGCTTTGAGAAAGACCCATGCCACTACCACTCAAGTCGTAGCCACTTCCACCAGAAGAGGCGTCGCCAGAGGCATCGGCAGGAGAATCGTTTTCGCCAGTATCGCCAAGATTTAAATTAAAACCAGATTCGCCGCTTGTGAGATCAAGTTCAACTTCTTCACCTGGGTCAGTACTCCCAGAGAGCAGATCGACCTGTTGTCGCTTGAACATAATGCTGTCGCCGTCTCGCATTTCGTCGAGTTGGCCAGATGACGCCATTTCCTTGACTTCGTCTTCAGACTTGCCAAGTTTTGAGCAGGTTTCTTCGATGGTATAGAACAGTTTCGCCATAATTCGTAATACTCCAACGGGTAAGTGTATGCCAACAAGGGGGCAGTGGCAATACCCTTTTGTCCATCTGTAGGGCTTGTCCCAAGTTTTTGGGTCGAGCCCATCCATGGATAAAACAAAATCATTTGGAATTATTACGGACAATCTCCTGATGCCGACGATGAGTAAGGGTTGGGCATAGCACACCGCGTGGAGCCCGTACATCGCAATCATATTCAGGGACGAATACAAATGGTGAGTCATCCACAAAAGGAAGGCGGCGATTTTTTGCCGCGACATGAAATAAGAAAACCAGAAATCGTAATTGAAGCGAAGGGCCCAATGTCTTTCCCCGCAAGTGATTCGTGGGTAAAGTGTGCGATGTCACACTTCAAGTCGACTGGGTGTAACGAAACCAGATCACAATTGCTCCAACATTACATGGTTTCGTTTGTCAGGCCCGTAGCCCGAAACCTTGCATCAAAACTTCCAAAATGTGTTGACCCAGACGATCTTGAGCAATGTGGTTTTATTGCACTCAATACGCAACTCGATAAATATGACACGAGCAGAAATGTATGTTTTGAGGCGTTTTCTAGGTTAAGAATCGTAGGTGCTATGCGAGATCAACTTCGACGCGACGACCCAGTACCTCGCCTTGCTCGAGCAAGAACAAAAACCTTAGATGCGGCAAGGCTTTCGTTTAAAAGTGAGTTTGGTTGTGATCCAACCGAAGAGGAGTTGCGTCTACGGTTGGGGATGGATGAAGTAGAGTTTGAAACGCTATATCGAGATGGCCACGCACCTGCAACTATTGGAATGCAAACCGGTGAACAGGGTGACGAATACGACTGTGAGCCTATTCACTATATTGGAGGAGACGTTCAAACACATATTGCTGAACAAAATGACCTTCTTCGTTGGATGTGTAAATGCCTCGACGACCGAGACAAATTGATTTTAACTTTATACTTTTATGAATCTTTAAGTATGCTTGAGGTTGGGAAGAGCCTTGGTTGCAGTGAATCAAGAGTAAGCCAGAGACTACAGCATATCTATAAAACACTACGCTATTGGTTCGGTGAACATCCCGAGGAACTAATACTTATGGCTGGGTAGCGAGTGGAATGATCAATTGAACAAAAAGTCCGATTCCAATTGCAAGAAATGTGATACCAAGCACAACCTGTGTTGTCATTACTAAAACCGATCGCCAATAGTGTAAAAAATTGTCCTCGTTCAACGCTTTGTATATCATTGAAATGCCAAATGCCATTGGAATGAGTAAAAGGTACCACCAAGGCTGAAGTGCGTTCATGGGTTCTAAAAATGGAATCCAAGCAAGCATCAATTCTCTAACTCCTTACCACGCCGCTCAAAATCTGTGTTTCGCTTAGCCTGAAGAGCATCTAAGATCACAACGAAATTCATAAGACCTGCCATGGCGATAAACAGGGTTCCAATTTCATTCACATGGCTCAAGCCAACGAGCGTGGCTCGTTTTTCAATTGGCGCTTCAACAATGAAAAACTGTGTTGCAAGGTCAATGGCAATGACTATTGGACCACAGCAAACTTGGGCCATAAACCACAAACTGTCGTTTTTGTGATCAACTGCATCAATGCCACCAACAAAAACGCCTGTAACGATCATAAACAAAACACCCAAAAATATGTAACGCCCTCTTCTGTGGTGTCCAAGGGTTAAATGTCCCAATCCAGGCAGAACCCAACCAAGAAGTGCATTCACGATATTGAGGTTTGCGGGGTTTTGTGGAGGTGGAGTGGGCATATTATTAGTGGAAAGCGGCATCATACGCGGAAGTTCGCCCAACACGCGAGTGGGTACTCGATATCCTACTGATGTGTGTGATCAACAGAACAATCATGACGATGTTGTGGATCGAAGAAGTGGGCTCGACCGACGCAATTTTGGGGAGGCTGAGCAGGATTTAGATAGAAGGCGGGGCCCCGGAAGAAGAAGAAGTGACTTTGTAAAATCCGCCGAAGAGGGCGAGATGACCCCAGAGCAGTTTCAGTTTCTCATGGCTATCAATGCATTCAAACAGGCAAACAATCGATCATTTCCAACTTGGACCGATGTTCTTGAGGTGGTTCGAAAACTTGGATATCGAAAAACACAAAAGAGCGAGTTAGATTTAGGTCCATCGGTAGATGATTGGACAGAAAAATTCGACGCTGATACTGGTTGTTAAACATCAAAATAGTCGGCGTTAATTTGTGTGTATTTGTGCCACTCTTCTGGTAAATCTTCTTCTGGGAATATGGCTTGTACCGGACACTCGTCAACACATAGACCACAGTCAATGCAGGTGTCTGGGTCAATGTATAACATTTCAGCGTTTTCAAAACGGTCATCGTCATCCATCGGGTGAATACAATCAACGGGGCAAACATCTACACACGCGGTGTCTTTTGTTCCAATACAGGGCTCAGCAATAATATGTGTCATAAATAGTTGGGTCTTTTTTTGTTTTTAAGAACAGTGTGTATAGATTATGCCATAATTCTCGGCAACATTCTACAAGTAACTCCATAAGAAAAGACGGCCCCTACAAGGGGCCGTCTCATGTGATCCGTGTGTGCCGCGAATTTATTTTTTTCGTCGGCGGCGAGTAGCCTTCTTACGAGTGGCTTTCTTACGAGTAGCCTTTTTGCGAGTAGCTTTCTTGCGGGTTGCTTTCTTACGAGTAGCCTTCTTACGAGTTGCTTTCTTGCGAGTAGCCTTCTTACGAGTAGCCTTCTTACGAGTAGCTTTCTTGCGAGTAGCCTTCTTACGAGTAGCTTTCTTACGAGTAGCCTTCTTACGAGTAGCTTTCTTACGAGTAGCTTTCTTGCGAGTGGCTTTCTTACGAGTAGCCTTTTTGCGAGTAGCTTTCTTACGAGTAGCTTTCTTGCGGGTGGCTTTCTTACGAGTAGCCTTTTTGCGAGTAGCTTTCTTACGAGTAGCTTTCTTGCGGGTGGCTTTCTTCCTTGTTGCCTTTTTGCGAGTCGCTTTTTTGCGAGTCACTTTTTTCTTTTTCTTGGCCATGATCATTGACCTCCTTGTATCAGTACTAACGCGCGTTCGGACCACTGGCGGACGTTCCGCCAATAGAGTTGTACCCTATATCGGGTGCGATTTGCAAGTATCTTTATTATTTTTTTTCAAGTACGTTTCTTAAAACATAACATTGGTTCAATTGTATTTGTGTTTTTGCGCGCAAAACACTTGCGTAGCTGTGTTACAAGCGGTTTTTTTGTTTGCGAAACTGCGTTGTGTGTTTGTTTTACAAACTTTGTAACTTTTTTATTTTTTTGCACTTACAGCGTTTTTTTATTTCATTTATTTAAAACAAAACATTTTTTACTCGCTTCAACACAACGTGTTGTTGTTTCTCTAACGCAGCCAAGGTCAAACCGCTTAGTGGATTTAGCTATTTATTAATTATTCCAGTTTTTTTCAACATCGGTCGAATTTGTTTTGTATCCTTCGGGTGCGTGCAATCAATTCGACACACAATATTTGATAATGGCCTCCAACTTATAACTGAATCTGTTCGAGATGTTCGAACCGCAGCAATCGAATGGTTGGTTTGTGGCGGAGTTGCAACCAACGAACACGATGGCGACAGCGTCTTGTTAACCGAACTGATGTTTCGCGGAGCAGGAGATCTTTCTGACAGGGAACATACCCAGAAGCTAGATCACCTAGGAGTACGGCGTAATATTAACTGTGGTGTTAGGCTTCTTAAACTTCAAGCACTTTGTCTTGGTTCAAGGGTACATGAAGCAATAGAGCCTGTTTTTAACATGTTTTTGTGTCCAAAACTGCCTAGTGCCGGATTGGTTCCGAGCCAGCAACTTTCACTTCAAGCGCTTGACTCTCTGCAAGATAATCCCCCAAAACTAGTTGGTCTTGGCCTTAATAAACATCACTTCTGCGAACCGTTCAATCGTTCAACCTATGGGGATAGAAAAAGTCTTGAAACTGCAACGATAGAACGAATTCGAAGTGTATATAAAAGCACCGTCTGTCCAGTGGGTTCGGTTATCTCGATTGCCGGTGATGTAAATCACGACGAAATAATACGATCTGTTGAAGAGCAGACCAAGAATTGGTGTGGCGAAGGTGTTGTTCCAACAGAAACCGCATCACCATCCCGCGGAATACACCATATCGAACAAGATACTTCGCAGGTTCATATTGGTTTAGCACTCGATGCACCCGACGCAAGTGAAACGCACTCTGTACTTGAGCGAGTTGCCGTCTCTATCTTTGGTGGAGCGACGAGTGGAAGGCTGTTTACGGAAGTTCGACAAAAACGATCGCTTTGTTATAGTGTGCACGCGTCCTATCAACCAACGAAGGAAAATGCAACGGTTCGTATCCATGCTGGTACAACGCCAGATCGTGCAACAGAAACTATTGACGTCATTCTTGATCAACTCGCACTTCTACAAAAAGGTGTTACCAAAGAAGAGCTTGATCGAACAATTACAAGGCTGCGGGCAGGAACCGTGATGGGTGGAGAATCAACCGCTGCAAGAGCAAGTGCTTTGCTTGGAGATCAATACGCAACGGGTAAAACAAGAACACTAGAAAACCGCCTTGATGAGCTCTCTTCTGTCTCGCTCGACGAAGTAAATGCGTATCTTGAATCAAGGGTAATTGGTGCTATGACACTGGTTTTTCTTGGTCCAAAGGCACTACATATAGACGAAAGTCGCATTCTTGGCAGTGGTTAATCTATTGGAACCTCAACAAGCCTTGGTTGCTGTGGTTTCATGCCCAATGAGGGGTTAGCCACATTGCGAAACTCCATAAATTGTTCGCCATTAACCAAACGTTCTGGGAATTGCTCGAGTAAAGATTCAACTTCCCAGCTATAAAAACCGGTTTCAGCATCAACCGCTTTATAATCAAAAAGACCAACCGTCACTGAACTAAGATTTTTTTCATCGTCATGGTAGAAAAATGACTCAAAACCCTTACTCCTCAGTGAAGTGGCGTAATTTTGGGCGAGATTTCTTCGTTCCGCTTTGGGAAGTTGCCCACTCTCAAAATCTCCCCAAATGGCTACATCAAGCGTGTAAATGGGAACTATCGTTGGATAATCTCTGCGAACAGTCCAAAGATCGAATGGATGAAGCGATTGCATTGAGCGAGGTGATCTAAAGCGAGTCAAAATCATTTGCCCAAAAGCAGGTCGCCCGTTTGAAAGACGAATGCTGCGAAGAATATTAATATCTTCTCTTGCTGCTGGGTCGTCGTAACCAGAATAAGAGCCAAATGTAAGGACTGAGCCTCTTCGACGAGGTCGCACAACAAGCATCCTTCCAATATCTGGTCGTAACAAAACAAACGAGGAGGCGGCTTCTCTAGCGGCTTCATTATGGTGTGGACCCGTAAACGTCGCAACAGTGATGGCGTACGTTGTTTTTCCAGATTCTGAATTAACCACCGGTATTGTGTCTGTTTCTTCCTCGTATCCCCATTCTGAAAGGTCGATTTGGTCAACAACTGTTGGTTTGTTAGGTGGTGCCGGTTCTGGACCACATCCCACAAGACCGAGAAGGAGAAAAACTGAAAGTGTACTAGCTAGAATTTGTCCCATGGCGGTCATCGTAGCAGAGGATTGGGTAGAGAAAAACCGCGGTTTTGGGCTACTAATCGTTGGTACTATCGGACTTTACGAAAACCTCTTGTTTTTCTATAAAGTTCAAGAAAAAGCCTAGGTTTGCTCGATAAATACTTAGCGTCAAGTGTTAGACTTGGTGGTCAATTTGACGCTTTGAAAGTAGTTAGGGAAGTGTTTGAACAACTAAGTTGGCAACGGAACGTCAACGTAAAACTTGAGGAAAGACCAAGACGTATAGGCTTGGCACGAAAGGTATGAATATGTCTGAAATTTCAGTCATCGGAAACGCTGCGGCAAACGCTGCACGCCAAACTGCGCCAACAACCGCCCCGGTGGAAGTAGTTGCTCCTGAAGCAACTTCTGAGGCGGCTGCGAGCAGCAACATTGAGGCCACGACAACAGCTGATCGGGTTGAATTTTCCGAACACGCACAACTGCTTGAAAAGGTGCATCAGTTACCAGATGTTCGGCAAGATAAAATTGACGCAATCAAAGATTCGATTGCAAACAACACGTACCTCACGAACGACAAATTAGACATCGCTGTCAATCGAATGATTGATGAAATGATGGGCTAATGGAACGGTAGGTTTATTATTAATACGAGTTCTATTCAAAGAATCGCCATTGCACTCCTTGCAGTGGCGATCTTTTTTTGTTCGGCATGCAGTACTGGGCAAAGGGGCGGTGGACCATCTATTGTCAGTGTGTGGGCATATACACCCCAGTCAGCTCAGGTGCACCCACTAAGTAGATTTAGCCCCGAAGGTATTGTTGTGCACGTGGCCTTTACAGATAGTGATGGTTTTCAGTGTCGAGCGGTTGGCTCTTTGGTCATCACCCTTTCTGAGACGGGCATCAACAATGCTGTAGAAACGATCGATCTTACTGACAGCCAAGTAAACCGCGACCGATTTGATGCCCCAACAAGAACGTATCTCATTCGTTTTAATGAAGTGCCTGCAGATCTTACAAAAGTCCGAGTTTCTGTATTATTTACCCCTGACTCTGGTACCAAACTCCGAGCAAACAACATTATCGAAAAATAAATAACCCGCAGGGTTGCTTTTCAGTGTGAAGAACTAGGGTGCCAAATTGTTTTCATTTCAACAAACGGCTCGATTGCCCAGGGTGATGCACAGAGTTGGGGGTCATACCACGCGTCACCTTTGAGAGACGAGAAAGAAACCCGTTTAATGCTGTCTGCAGCCCCAACCTCGATAGTAACACGATCCTTCTTGCTCAGACCAGCGGCATTTACACTTGCTACCTGCCGGTGTGTTGCGACTTGTTCAATGAGATCAGACCGCTTTCCGGTCAGTAAATTAATTACTCCCGCCGGAACGTCTGAGGTTTGGCAAACCTCTCCAAATATAGCTGTTGGAATTGGGTGCTTTTGTGAACCAAGAGCAACTACTGTATTGCCTGCACAAAGTGGAGCGGCGATGAGTGAAACCAGACCAAGTAGAGATGGTTCATCTGGGGCTATCACACATGTCACACCTTGTGAAACCGGAACTGTAAAGTTGTAAAAATTAGAAGCGACCGGATTTTGACACCCTAATACTTGTTGATATTTATCTGTCCAACCAGCAAAACAAACAAGGCGGTCAATCGAAGCGTCAACTTCTTTTCTCGCAGCAGCAGTGGTTACATCAGCAGTCGCGCAAATTGCCGCTGCAAACTCTTCCCGCCTACCTTCGAGCATTTCAGCCATTCGATAGAGAATTTGCCCTCGTAAATATCCCGTTATACCCGACCAGCCGTGAGCAGCTTTTGCCGCCACCTCTACCGCTTCGCGAAAATCTTTTCTTGAAGCGTGGCAAATATGCGCTGCAATTTCACCTTTGCAGTCTTGGATTGGAATCGAACGGCCGGATTCTGTTCTTGGGAACTTGCCGCCGATGTACAACTTGTATGTTTTTGGAACTGTAAGCCTACTCATTCGTTCATCCTTTTACTACACAAGTTTGACATAGGGTTTCAACCCCTGCATGCCACCCTCTCGCCCAAAGCCAGATTCCTTAAAACCGCCAAATGGTGAGGCCGCATCAAACTGGTTATAACTGTTGCACCAGACAATGCCTACCTCTAAACGTTTGGCAACTTCAAACACTTTCGAACCCTTATCTGTCCAAACTCCTGCTGCCAAACCATAGGGTGTATTGTTCGCCCGTGTAATTGCTTCTTCTGGAGTTCTAAACGTCATCACCGAAAGAACAGGACCAAATATTTCTTCTCTTGCAATGGTGTGGCTTGGTTGAATATCTGTAAAGAAGCAAGGGTTACACCAATTACCTTTTGATGGTAATTGTTGGTTGTTTGCTTCGTGAAGTTGTCCACCTTCTGCAATACCCGTTTTGATGTACTGCTCAATTGTTTGCAATTGGGCGCGTGAATTAATCGCTCCAACGTCTGTGTTTTTGTCCATAGGATCGCCAACTCTGAGCGATTTCATTCTATGTGTTAGTTTCTGAATTACTTCTTCCAAAATTGGCTCTTCGACAAACAGGCGTGAGCCTGCACAACAAACATGCCCTTGGTTAAAGTAAATACCAGACACTATGCCCTCAACGGCTTGGTCAATTGCTGCATCGGCAAATATTATGTTGGCGCTTTTTCCACCAAGTTCAAGAGTAAGCCTCTTGCCTGTTCCTGCAGAATTTCTCATCAACATTTTTCCAACGCCAGTCGACCCCGTAAAGGCAAGTTTGTTTATCGACTTGTGTTCCGCCAAGTGTTTTCCCGTATCTCCCGCGCCAGTAACAATGTTAACCACTCCAGCTGGTAACTCCACTTCTTGTAGCACTTCTGCTAATCGAAGGGCAGTGAGAGACGTGGTTTCGGCTGGTTTTAAAACACACGTATTACCGCAAGCAAGCGCAGGTGCTAATTTCCACGCAGCCATCATTAATGGAAAGTTCCAAGGAATAATTTGACCACACACGCCAATAGGTTGCACTTCTCTCCCCGGAAAAGCATATTCCAATTTGTCTGCCCAACCAGCACAATAAAAGAAATGTTGGGCGACAAGAGGTACATCCACATCACGAGATTCTTTAATTGGTTTACCGCCGTCAAGTGTTTCTAGAACCGCAAACTCACGCGCTCGTTCTTGGATCCGTCTTGCAATTCGATACAAATATTTTGCACGTTCTGAGCCGGGAAGTTTGGACCATTTTGGCAGTGCTTTTTTGGCTGCGAGTACAGCGGTATTTACATCTGCTGCCCCAGCTGTTGCTATGTCTGCTAGTTTTTCATCCGTTGCGGGGTTTGTTGTTGCAAACCACTTTCGAGACTTCGGGGAAACGAACTTCCCGTCAATAAAAAGTTTATGGGTTTCTTCGATTGAAATTGGAAACCGCTCTGGGGCCGCGCTGTATTCCCATGACGCAGATGGTGTGTTTGTTGTTGTTTCGGTCGCCATTTATGCCTCACTAAAATCAAAGTTTGCTGTGTAACGCCCAGTGTGTTGCCGAACAAGTTGCCGCAGAACGTCGTTGGCGAGACTTGAAGCACCAAACCGAAAAAGGTTGGGTGTAAGCCAGTCGTCACCGAGAGTTTCTTTTACCATCACAAGGTAATGTAACGATTGTTTTGCAGTGCGAATTCCACCGGCTGGTTTCATGCCGATTCGCACACCCGTTTTATCAAAATATGATTGAATCGCATCAAGCATGACAAGTGTGACCGGCATTGTCGCTGCGGGACTTACTTTGCCTGTGGATGTTTTAATAAAAACCTCTCCATCTGCAATAGGGCCAGCAGACGCAGCTGCTTCTATCGCAAGGTCGGAAGCAGCCCGAACATTTTCTAATGTCTCAAGCTCACCTGTTTCAAGAATAATTTTTAAATGTGCATCGCCGCAAGCAATACGAACTTGTTTGATCTCTTCTGCCACTTCATCGTAATGTCCAGATAAAAATGCACCACGATTAATCACCATGTCAATTTCATCTGCACCGGCTTCAACTGCCTTTGTTACATCATCAATTCGAACGGAAAGAGGAAATTGCCCGCTTGGAAAGCCGGTTGCAACCGAGGCGACATGCACACCAGAGCCTTCGAGAGCCCGCTTTGCTATTCTCACAAGACTGGGATACACACAGACTGCAGCGACGGATGGGAGCGAAGGGGTTATTTCTCCCTCCCAAGGTGTAATTGCTTTTCTACAAAGTGAACGGACTTTTTCGTCCGAGTCTTTGCCCTCAAGTGTGGTCAAATCAATCATAGATAGGGCGAGTCGCAACCCTTGTGTCTTTGATTGGGTTTTGATCGACCTTCGGGTAAATGAAGCAGCCCGCTGTTCAACCATCACGGTGTCAACATGTCGTCGCATGCTTACATTGTACCTTACCCCGCAATTATGAATCATTTAGTAAAACAAAATTTATTAATCTTGGTGACCGCGTTTTGATGGCATGATGCTCACAAGGACAACGCCGGCGAAAAACAAGAACATCAGCCCGAACCCCATCCACGCTGCGGGGCCCTTACGAATGTTCGGGGTTGGGGGAATCGCCGCAGAGGCAGCAATGGTTTCAAGGACAATGGTGCTACACAAGAATGTGGTCAATAATGTTTGTAGTCGTCGCATGTGCAAAGGATACCAACTAGGTGGAAGTTCTGAGGCGAGTGCCTGCTAAGGTACCAAGAGAGCGGAATATTTCTTCTGTTGCTGAGGATTGGTTCATTGTGTAAAAATGAATACCGCGAACCTTGTGATCAAGTAAATCGCTGCACTGCTCCGTTGCCCATTGAATTCCTATCCTCTTCACTGATTCTGGGTCATCTTGAAATTTGTATAACCGCTTCAAAAGTTTTGCCGGAAAGTTGGTCCCGCCTGCAAGTTCGGCCATTCGTTTCATTCCCGCCAAAGATGTAATCGGCATTATTCCTGCGATTTTTGGAATTGAAACATCATTCAATTCGCACCGTTCACACCAATCTAAAAAAGCGTTGTTATCAAAAAATAACTGTGAGCAAATCCAGTCAGCACCAGCATCAACCTTCATTTTAAGATGATCAAGTTGAACAAGCCTGTTTGGTGTTTCGGGGTGTCCCTCTGGAAAACCCGCCACACAAATACCGAACTTTTTTTCTTCAAAAGATCGAATATGGGTAACAAGGTCAGAGGCGTATGCAAAATCACTGAAATGGTCACCTTCTTTTGGTATATCTCCCCGAAGTGCCAAAATGTTATCAACGCCAGCCTTGGCATACCCTTGCAAAATTTGGTTGATTTCTTCTTTGGTGTGACCAACGCAGGTCAGGTGTGGAACTGGGTCTAGTGTGGTTTCTGTAGCCAAATGCGTTACAAGAGCATGTGTTTTATCTCTTGCAGACCCACTTGCGCCATATGTAATTGAAACAAACGATGGCTCTAGGGCTTCGAATGAATGCAATTGCTCAACGAGGGTGTCCCACTTGGCTTCGTTCTTTGGGGGGAAAAACTCAAAAGAAAAAATGGTGGTATCCCGTTTTAAAATTTCTAGCACGTGCATGGATATAGGGTATCAAGATGTTTCATACAATAAAGCTACACTACGTGTACGTTTTTGCACAATCTCTATACTTTTATTCATGTCTAATCGCCAATCCATCCCAAAACCAACCGCCAGAAGGTTGAGTCTGTATCTTCGCGAACTTGATGCACTTCGTGATGCCAACATTGTTTCAATCAATTCAAAACAGCTTGGTGATGCACTTGATATTACCTCTGCGCAAGTAAGAAAAGATTTTGCAACGTTTGGTACTTTTGGAAGACCTGGTCTTGGTTACATGGTAGTTCCGCTCTGTGAACAACTACGAAAAATCATGGGAACAAACCGTACGTGGGATGTGGCGGTGGTGGGGGCTGGAAAAATTGGTCAAGCCCTCTCGTCGTACTCTCGTTTTGCAGATCGTGGTTTTCAAATAGTTGCTGTATTTGACAGTAACCCAAAAATTGTAGGAACCATGGTTGCAAACCACCAAGTAAGACCGGTTGCTGATATGACTCGCATTATTCCACTCCGCAAAATCCGCCTTGCCGTTCTTTCTGTTCCTGCGCATGTAGCACAAGATGTAACTGACAGGCTTGTGGCTTCAGGAATTACAGGAATATTAAACTTTGCACCAATTCGGCTGAGTGTGCCAGAAGGTGTTGGTGTTTCAAGTGTAGATTTTTCACGGTCACTCGAACAACTTGCGCTTGAAACAATGGTTGAAATAAATTAATTATTTTACTTTTGGGTGAGGTGGGTGATTACGATTTCGCGCATTCCGCAGTTGAATCATCAGAAACTTCGTCAACCTCACCAAAAAGAGCTGTTCCTACACGCACGATGTTTGCGCCGCACTCAATTGCAACCTCAAAATCATTTGACATTCCCATTGAAAGAACGTTGAATCGAGAACCAACATTTGGAGAAATTTTTAAATCTTCAAATATTTCTCTGCACCGTGTAAAGATTGGTCGGGTTTCTTCTGCGTCTTCAAAAAATGGCGCCATGCACATCATGCCCCTTGGAACCACGTTGGGCATTGTGTCGATTTGGTCCAAAATGTGTGTCACTGCTGCTGGAGCAACTCCAGATTTGTTGCGTTCGCCGCTCACATTCACTTGCACGAGAACTTCTACTGTTAGTTGTTTTTTTTCTGCAGATTCTTGTATCTCTTCGGCGAGTCGCAAGGAATCAAGCGATTGCACTAACCTAGCAAGTGGCAACACTCTTCTGCATTTGTTGCGCTGAAGGTGTCCAATAAAGTGCCATCGAACCGGTTCGGTTTGTTTCAGTTCACCAATCTCGCTCCTGCGGTCAATGTGTTCTTTGACCTGAGCATCGAGTTGTGTAAAGTGTTGCACTCGACTCTCGCCAAAATCAACGTGCCCAATTTCAAGAAGTTGGCGGACTTCATCCATTGATGCGTGCTTTGTCACCGCAACAAGGTGAATA
This sequence comes from Phycisphaerae bacterium, assembly GCA_018656645.1. Taxonomy (GTDB): domain Bacteria; phylum Planctomycetota; class Phycisphaerae; order Phycisphaerales; family SM1A02. The sequence continues at coordinate 14,597 of JABHZL010000124.1, read as the reverse complement.
TCTTCAGGTTTTCGGTTTGAACGGATTGCAGCGTCTGCAATTCGTAGTTTCACGGATTCATATCGTTGCTTTATCGTAGTCACGCATTCCCCTCCTTGGGAGTTGTGTACAGGATACAGCCTCAGCAGGCGTTTGCGGTCACACCAAGTGCCTCGGCGGTCATTGTGCCAATTTCAGCTGGGCTCTCAGAAACCAATACGCCGTTTGAGCGAAGTGATTCCATTTTGGCAATCGCAGTATCGTCGCTGCCACCAATAATGGCACCTGCGTGTCCCATTCGCTTGCCTTTTGGTGCTGTTCTTCCAGCAATAAAGGAAATCACTGGCTTAGACATGTTCTCTTTCACCCATATTCCTGCGTTGGTTTCGTCAGATCCACCAATCTCACCGATCATCACAACTGCATCGGTTTCATCATCGTTATTAAAACGAGCGAGAAGTTCGATGAAGTTCTCACCTTTGACAGGGTCCCCGCCAATTCCAATACAGGTTGTTTGTCCAATTCCAAGACTGCTTGTTTGCCAAACCGCTTCGTATGTCAGTGTGCCTGAACGGCTGATGATACCAACGCTCTTTCCTGAATCTGCATCACAAGGTGCAGTGTGAATGTAGCCGGGCATAATGCCAATTTTGCAACCGTTTTCAAATGTTGAACTCGAACCATCTCCGCCCGTTTTCTTTCCGGGAGTGATTATTCCAGGGCAATTTGGACCAATGAGTGTGGCGTTTGGATATTTTTTTAGCGTCTCTTTCACTTGCATCATATCTGCAGTTGGGATTCCCTCTGTAATTGCGCAAATCACAGAAATGCCCGCGTCGGCAGCCTCTAAAATTGAATCTGCTGCGAAGGGTGGTGGAACAAAAATCATGGATGCGGTAGCACCGGTTTCTTTCACACCTTCTGTAACAGTGTTAAAGATAGGAAGCCCGTTCGTATCTTTTTGGCCACCTTTTCCCGGGGTCACACCACCAACCATTTTTGTACCGTAATCGAGACAGCCCCTGGTGTGAAATGCACCAGCTGAACCTGTTATTCCTTGACAAAGGACTGTTGTGTCGCCATTAATTAAAATTGCCATGCTTTACTCCAAATAAGACCACATAGGATACCGCCAAGTGCCAGGAATGACTACACTTCACCCCATGCCAACAAGCACAAAAAAATCTTTGACGTATGCCGATACTGGGGTAGACATCGAGGCCGGCGATCGCCTTGTGGGTCTGATCCAGACCATGATGCGGCGAACGCATGGTCCTAGAGTTCTTGGAGAGCATGGTGGATTTGCTGGAATGTTCCGCCTTGACTTCAACGAACGCCTTTTTAAACAAAATTTTCGCGACCCCGTTCTTGTTGCGTGCACTGACGGTGTTGGCACGAAAGTCAAACTCGCCTGTGAAATGAAAATATATGACACCGTAGGAATTGATTGTGTTGCCATGAACGTCAACGACATGATTGTGCAAGGCGCAGAACCGTTGATTTTTCTTGATTATCTTGGGCTACACACACAAGATCCAGAGACAACTGCACAAATTGTTGCGGGAGTCGCCAAGGGGTGTGAAATTTCTAACTGTGCGCTCATTGGGGGAGAGTGCGCGGAGATGCCTGATATTTATCAAGAGGGCGATTTTGATATTGCCGGTTTTGCAGTAGGGGTCGTGGAACTTGATCGAGCCATTGATCCTAGCCGAGTCGAAGCTGGTGATATTCTCGTCGGTCTTCCATCGAGCGGTGTGCACTCAAATGGTTTTACACTTGCTAGGGCAGCCGTTGCAAATCTTGATTTGAACACAACGTATGAAGACCTTGACAAAGAAAAAACCCTCGGTGAAATTCTTCTTGAACCAACTCGAATTTACGTTCGACAAATTGTAAAGTTGCTCCGGCAATACAAGGTCAAAAAAGTTGTTTCTGGTATGTCACACATTACCGGCGGGGGGCTAGGTGGAAATATCTGCCGCTCATTGAATGATAGTGTTGATGCGACCGTTCACCTTAAAGAGTGGGAAATCCCTGCAATTTTTGATTTTTTACAAAAACACGGAAACATCGACACGGAAGAAATGTACCGCGTGTTTAATATGGGCATTGGATATGTTTTAGCGGTTAGGCCCGCATTTGCGGATTCAATAGTTGCACACCTCAAACAGTCTGGTGAAAATGCAATTGTCATCGGCGAAGTAACCAAGGGTTCTGGGAAGGTACACCTCAAGGGGTTGAAAACATCATGATTACAGCTACGCTTCTTACGGCACTACTAACTATGCAGGGGACAAATTTGGATACAGATGCCGCAACACTGCGAACTGGCGCTTGGTTGCCAAGGCTAGGGGGCACGGTTACAGATGGTGGCGGGGCAATTGATTTTGAATCAAACATTGATCTTCGAAGTAGGGAAGATGTTGTTCTTGTTGAGTTTGAATTGCGCCCAATCGAACATCTCACAGTTTCTCTCACTGCGTTTGATTTTTCAACAAGCGGCAATGGCTCTTTTGTTGGCAACAAAACTTTTGGCGGTGTTGCTTTTAACAATGGTGATTTGTGGAGTGGAAAAACAACAATGCAAAGTGTTTCTGCCGAAGCCGCGTGGGATTATTGGCGACCTTATCCACGTGGCGGCAACACAATGTTCACGCTTTCGCCTGTTGTCGGAGCACAGTGGTATGGAACAGGGGTTGATTTGCAAAACGATACATCTGCTCTATCTGTAAATCGTGATAACTCTTGGCTTGCGTTGTATGGTGGTCTTCGATTTGATTTGGGTTGGGATACTCGTGGAAAAATTAGTTGGATTGACTCTTTTTCAATGGGGGCAACGTTGACAGCGGGAGCACTTCTTGGAAACGACGGGGGGTCGCTCTGGGCCGTACAGGCTGGTGTATCCCTTGAATTTACTAAGGGGTTTTCTGGATATTTTGGGTATCGACTGAGAGAAATGAACGGGGAAGATGGAACTTATACTTTTGATGCTGGATTACAGGGCATTTATGCCGGAATTCAGTTCCGTTTCTAAGCTGAACCTAGACGTTCTTCGTCCCGTAATTATTACACATGCGTGCATCTGACAAACCATCCAATAAATATCGCAGGGCGAAAATGCGCCACATGCTATTTACAAGTGGTCCAAACAAAATTAGTCGGGGGCGTTTGTTCCAAAAACATTTTGATCAGCGCATAGATGTAAAACATGTAGAGGTAACAACGCCACTTTGGCCAAAAGAGTTTGATGGGCTTCGGGTTGGGCATATCAGCGACTTTCATCTTGGTGATTTAATGCCAATGGACAGAGCCCTTTCTGCTGTACAAATGTTAAAAAGCGAAGAGCCTGACATTGTTGCGTGCACTGGTGATGTCGTTGACTTAAACGCTCTTGGAGCAGAACCTTTGTTTGAAGCTATGGCAAACATAGATGCACCTCTTGGAACCATGCTTGTGTTGGGCAATCATGACGAGCTTGATTGCGCTGCAACAATAAGTGACATGGCCCTTGAAGCAGGAGTTTCACTGCTTCGAGACGGGAGGTGCACAATTAACCACAATGGTTCAAAGTTGCATGTTGCTGGAATCGACTGGGCAAAATCGCAAAAAAAATGTTCTGCGAAAGTTGCCCGGGTTTGTCACGACAAAACGCACCTTTTGTTATCGCATAATCCAAAAGCGTTTAGTGCAGCTGCCAATCATAATATACCGCTCACACTTTCGGGACACACGCACGGGGGGCAGCTTGCTGTTCGCGATAAACCCAACACAAACCTCGCTGTTGCGCACAAGCGTTCAAGCGGTCTCTATGACCGAGAAGACAGCCGTTTATTTGTCACTGTTGGTGTTGGTGCATGGTTCCCACTGCGAATCAACTGCCCTGCCGAGGTCGCAATTCTTACGCTTCGATCAAAATAAACCAAGCGTTCTCTTATCTGTCCGTGTGTACCGGGTATCCTTAAAGTTGTTTAAGGATATTTCGCAGCGCGACACTGCGATGGGAGCGAGCATTCTTGTCTTCTGTTGAAAGTTCAGCACTCGTCATTCCAACGTCTGGCAAAAACAACAGTGGGTCGTAGCCAAAGCCATTCACGCCACGCGGTGTTGTTGTAATCACGCCTTCAAAGGTTCCCTCTGATTCAGCTACAACTGTTCCGTCTGGGTCGGCAATACAGAGCGAACAAACAAACCTCGCTGTTGATTCTTGGGTATCGGTTTTCGCTAGGCTCTCCAACAACAGTTTATTGTTTGCAGCGTCCCGTTCTTCTCTTGTATCACCTACGCCTGCATATCTCGCAGAGTAAACACCCGGCGCACCACCGAGGGCGTCAACAACCAAGCCCGAATCGTCTGCCATGCAACGCTTTCCAGTTGCCTCGGCGTATCCAACCGCTTTTAGTTTTGCATTCCCAGAAAAAGAATCGGCATCTTCGACTGGTTCATCAAGTAAGCGTTCGGTTTCGGTGAGTCCCACAACACAAATACCACGAGAACCCAAAATAGCCTGCACTTCTTCAAGTTTGTGCGGATTAGATGTTGCTAGGAGAATGTTCATCGCCAAAAGAAGCAGTAATGTTACTGCGTATTCCCCCGCGTCCTTTCCAAGAGGTTTTTACTTGCAACCAGTTTGGGTTCATGCACGCAACAAGGTCGTCGCGGATCTGATTTGTCACTGCTTCGTAATAAATACCCTCGTTGCGAAACGATTGAAAGTAAAGTTTCAAACTTTTTAATTCTACACAGCAATTTCCTGGTTCATATCGCAGTGTAATGATCCCAAAATCAGGGTGACCAGTCACCGGACAGACTGATGTGAATTCTTCATTTATGTGTTCAATCAAAAAAGGTGTTTTTGTTGGTGATTCAAATGTTTCAAGTAGTGATTGGTCTGGCATGTTATAAACCGTATCGCAAAACAAGGGTAATTACTTTGGGCTGATCTGGATTCAGTACAAGAGATCTTCTAAAAGCACTCCTCGCGTCTTCATAAGAACTCGTGTTTTTCCTTTCGCTTAACAGCCATGCGTTCAGGGCGTTCACGCCAATGCCGTTCAAAGCGCGCCAGTTCTCTTCATCAAATTCCACGGCAGTGATATATGCATTACTAGAAGCCGTGTAATCGCCAAGTCTAAACTGGGCCCAGCCAAGTTGTTCATATGAACCACTAGAAGGATCAACACGTACAAGTTGCTCTGTTGTGTTGACAACCTCGCGATATCTCTTTTCTTGCGTAAGTAGGTAGATGATGTTTCGCATCAACTGTGGAGAAGGATCATCCATCATTTCAGAGGCTGCAATATATTCAGCAAGGGCATCGTCCATCCTTCCGAGTAATTGATAGGTCGCAGCGAGGGTAATGTGCGCCGGTGCGTCTTCACCACACACTTCAACGGCTCGTTCTGCAAACACCATTGCACTTTTTGGGCGCCCCATTTGAAGATAGGTTGTTGCGATATTAAGGTTCGCACCAGCATCTTCTGGTTCAATTGTCAATGCTCGATGATATGCTCGAATTGCTTCGACAAACCGTTTCATCATTTGCAGTGAAACGCCATGTCCATATTGGGCATCAAAGTTTCGTGGTTCAAGTTTTGCTGCACGCGCAAAAACGGACGCTGCTTGGCTCCACTCTTTTTTTGCCAAATAAATATCACCAATACCAACAAACGCGCCTGTGGCCACTGGGTTATCTTCCAACACTTCCTTGAAGAGGCGCATTGCTTCGTCGTAATCACCGTACTCGGCAGCAATTTCGGCTGCCTGAACCGTTACTTCTTGTGGCACAGTCATCTCAATAACCTGCACACTTGGGTTACGCCCTGCTTTTGGCGCGATAGCGTGGCAACCAACAAACACCGTTGTGGAGGTAATTACAAATAGTGTTTTTAATACAGGACTTAACATGTGGGTGCGTAGGGTACCTAGAATGAAACTCTATCGTCGTTTTCTTGCCCTAGGCTGCATAGAACGCAACTTCTCGATATTCAACAAATCCATCGACTTCCCTTGTTTATTCACTTCTTTGGACGTTTCTAAAATTTTTGGAATATCATCGAATTGGCTATTTTTTACAATCGCCCTGAAACACGATAGCCCGCACGCACCGTCTCCAATATGGGTATGACGATCTTTGCGAGAACCAACCTCTCCAATTGAATCATTAAAGTGAAACACGTTGATCTGTTCTAAACCAACAATGTCGTCAAATTCTTGAAGAACTTCCTCGGCCTTCTTGTTTGTACGCATGTCGTATCCAGCGGCTGTAACGTGGCATGTATCAAAACAAAATGCGATTCTTGTTGGGTCTGCTACTTCGTTTTGGATAATTGCAAGATGCTTGAAATCATATCCAAGGTTTGTTCCAGACCCAACCGTGGTTTCAAGGCAAATCTTCGTGGTGTAGTTTGGTAATTCTCTATGAAGTTCATTAATTGATTTTGCGATCCGTTTGAGTCCAGCCAGTTCTTCTCGTGAAGGTTCGCTGCAAAGGTCGTTTAACTCGCTTGTTTTTCGTGGGGTGCCAAGCCTCGCGCCTGGATGAGAAACAAGTGATGGAATATGAAGTTGTTCGCACCGTTCAATTTCTTCTCGTTGCAGCGCTAGTGATTTTCCCCGAGATTGTGTGTCTGGGGAAGCAAGGTTGACAAGGTAACTGTTGTGACTCACAACCCTGTTTGAATGATCCCATCCATTCTTTTGTAGTTGCACAAACCACTTCTCAGTGTCTTCATGAGTAAGTGGCTTTACTTTCCATTGCCGCTGATTCTTCGTGAAAACTTGAAGACAATCCATACCTTGATCTTTTGCTGCAACAAGTGCGTTGTGCATTCCGCCAGCAATAGATAGGTGAGAACCAAACAATTTATTTACGCCGCAAGAAAATTTGATTCAACAGGGTCAAAGTCGATTACCAGGTCTGGTGGACTTTTGAGAACCGCGGGTAAATCCCATTCGTTCATCAACGAGGCCATTGCATGCCCATTCTCTTGGCTTGCCATAATCTTTCCTTAGTGCGTAGCGTGCACGCCAAGAAGTGACGCCGCGCCTTTGGTAATATCGGTGTAATGCAGTCCGCACATTCGAAGAATTGATTCTGGCGAACGGGCTGATTTTGGAATTCTTTCCACAAACATTTGTTTGACAGTAAATGATTCACCAGATGTTGTGCACGCATCAGAAACAGCTGAACCTAGTGATGCACCATAATTATCTTCAACCACCAAAATGTTTCCGTTGTTTTCGTTCGCTATATCCAATAAACGGTCTTCGTCAAACGGAAGGCTGTATAAATCAAGCAGAGTTGCGTCTACACCCATTCGATCTAGTTCGTCAAGCGCCTTGTTACATTCGTGCACCATATAGCCCGCACTGACAATTAGAAGATCGCGACCTTCTGTGAGCACTTCCATGCCACCAAGTTCAAACTCGGTGTTTTGATCATAAATCATTTCTACATCTGGGCGGAACGTGCGAAGATAGCAACACCCTTGATGTTCAGCCATTTTTATTGTCAACGCATACGCGCCCCAAGCATCTGCTGGTTGCAAAACGTAACACCCAGGTTTCCCGTGGTGATCTTTCATTGTGCCAAAACTTCGGAACCATGCAACATCGGGTAATGACATTTGGCTTGGGCCATCAGCAGCAAGTGAAATTCCGCTGTGTGAACCTACTACTTTGAGATTTGCCCCTGAGTTAATTGCCATTTCAATCTGATCATATCCACGGGTAATAAACTTAGAAAACGTTGAACAAAACGGTATTTTTCCAGCAGCGCTTAGTCCCGCGCCAACAGAATACATGTTTTGCTCGGCAATTTTGCATTCAACAAACCGATCAGACAGCGCGGGGTCGTTTCCAAATGCGTTGCTAAATGTAGAGTTACTTACATCTGCATCAACGGCCCAAACATCTTTGTGGGTATACCCAAGTGATCGAAGAGCGACACCGTATGCTCGACGAGTCGCCATTTTTCCAGATTGCAAAACAGAGATCATGTCCCACTTGGTCATCGCCTCTCGGAACGTCATCGCTGTTGGTGTTTCTGCTGAATCGGTTGTGGATTTCGGGGGTTTGGGAATTGCAATCGGGTTCGTGCTCATGGAAGAGGTCAACTTAAGACCAGTTTGTCTAAGTTCTGCAAGTGCTTGTTCAAGTTCTTTGCCCGCAACCGGTTTCCCGTGCCAGTTTGCACCTTGTAACATTGGCACACCCCAACCCTTAACTGTTTTTGCAACAATTGCCATGGGCTGCGTGCGACCTTCGGTGTTAAACCTATCGATCGCCGCCTTTATCGCGTCTGGGTTGTGGCCATCAATGCAAGCAACTTCAAACCCGAAGGCTTCTAATTTTGCCGTCATTCTCTCTGGTGATTGTTGTTTGCTTACCTCTCCAGCTTGACCGTATTGATTACAGTTAAAAATAGGAAGGACATGTACAAGGGACTCGTCCATAATAAAATCGAGTGCTTCGGTAATTTGACCTTCGCGGGATTCACCGTCACCAATGATGAAATAAACCTTGCGACCTGTTTCGTCTGCTCTCGCTGCGAGACCTACTCCGGCTGCAACAGAAAGCCCTTGCCCGAGCGAACCTGTCGCTGCGTCAAAGAAACGTACACCCTCTTCTGGGTTCGGGTGTCCGTCAAGTGGAGAATCATCAACACGAAGTGTTTTAAGGTGCTCGGGAGTAAGTTGCATTGGCTCGCCGTTCCACTCAACTGTTGCCCCAATGTCTGCAAGTGCTGCATACACCACTGGGACTGCGTGTCCTTCAGAAAGAACGAGTCGGTCGGATGTACTATTGGTTGGATCGCCTGGTAACCAGCGCATTGTTCGATACATCAATATTGACACAATGTGACCAATACTCAAAGCAGATGTTGGGTGGCCGCTACCTGATTCGGCGCACATTTCGAGGGACATTCCACCTAATTTGATGGCTCTTGCGTGAATTTCTGCTTCATAGGACATATTCGCGATTTCCTTCCTTGGGGGGCGTGGTGAGTTCCGTACTTTATTTGGGAAAAACCTGCAAAATTTGCCTCTTTGCAGGAACCAACAGTATCCCATGGAGCACGATTTTGTTCAATAGGAAAGTATGAAAAAAGGTGAATGTTAGGGAGATTATTCGAATCTCTTGGTACACTCACCACAGTGGGAGTAGTTTGGATTATGAACTGCTTTTTTGTGGATCAACTTGGTGAAGGAATTAGAGAAATGACGGTAAAACAAGCAACGAATTTGAAAGCTATATGTGAACGCGATGCCCTGGTCGAGGCAATGTCTTTGGTTACAGGCGTGGTCGCCACAAGAACCCCAACCCCTGCACTGCAATGTGTTCGGATAACAGGACAAGACAGTCGCTTGAAACTCGCTGCAACTGATGCAGAAGTGTCACTTACACTCACCATTGACCGGGTTGATTTACAGCAAGATGGAGACACGCTTGTTCCCGCAGACAAGTTTTCACAGATCGCAAAGAGTTGCGATGACCAAACAATCACGATTGCAAGCGACAGCGAATCGCTCCTCATCCGATCTTCAGATTCACGATTTAAGGTGTTTGGGTTCCCAATTACAGAATCACCTGAAATTCCAACATTCGACCACGATGATCCAGACTTCACCATTGATGCCTCACAGTTCTGTGGGCTTATGGAACGAACAGTATTTGCCGCCGCTTCTGATCATAGCCGCTATGCCATCAACGGCGTACTTCTTGACAGAACAGGAAAAACGTTGCGACTAGTTGCAACAAATGGACACCGGCTAGCACTTGCAAGTGGCACATGTGATGGTGATAAAGAAAACCAACAATGCATCGTGCCAACAAAGGCGATGGTCCTTCTTCGCCGTTTACTGCACGACGAAGGTGTTGTATCTGTAAAAGTTGATAATGGCCGAATTGTGTTTCATGTTGATGATGGCGCAAATAACGCAGCAACACTATCAAGCAATTTGGTTGAGGGCACATTCCCTCCATTTGAAGATGTAATTCCAAAGGATCTTGATCAAAAAGTCACCATTTCCACAGACGCACTCACCCGCGCAGTACGACGCGCACATCTCATGACAAATGAAGAGTCTCGCGGCATTCGTCTTGTTTTCGATGGAGACAAGCTTGTTATCACGAGCCGCGCCCCAGAAACGGGAGAGGCTGAAATAGAAGTTCCAATCCAGGGGTTCTCCGGCGAACGAATGGAAATTGGGTTTAATCCTGTGTACATCATTGATGCACTAAAAGTTGTGGGCGTCGACGAAATAGTGATGGAACTCAAGCGGTCTGACAAGCCTGGGTTGATCAAGTGTGGCAACAACTTTACCTATGTCATCATGCCCGTGAGTTTGCAATAGACGTCGCATGGGTGGTGTGTTTGCGCCGCACTAGGGCATGCCCATAACACCGGGTCCACGCTTAGGTTTTCTTCGACCCTGCTTCTTCTCTTTGTCGCCACCCTTGCCGTATTTAATAGAACATCCCCAGGGTTTTATGTAGTTGGGTTTTACTTCTTCTTCGTTTTGAAGTTGAGTCACGGCACGAAGAATGTGTGTTTCTGCATCTATATCCTCTTTGCCACGGGGGTCATTACTAAGTGCCCCGTGATATGCCAACACCCCTTCAACATCAATCACAAACATGTGCGGAGTTGTTTTTGCTCCATAGGCATGACCAACTTCTCCGTCGTGGTCAATCAGCATTGGCGTGCCAACTTCAAGATCTTCAAAAAACTTAGTCCCATTTTCTACAATCTCCTCTTGAGGACGGTTGCCTGTTGAGTTCACTGCAAGATACACAACTTCAACATCCATCTCTCCAAGTTGATTAATCATCTTTGAGGCCAAACCCGAACCCCACAAACGTTTGCTGTAAGGACAGGTGTCAGTAAACCATTCGAGTACAACTATTTTTCCTTCATACTCATCTAGGGTGTGTGTTGTTCCCCACTGATCTTCAAGTGTAAACTTTGGCGCCAGTTCACCAATTTTTGCAACGACTTCATCTTTATCTTTCTTTGGCGGTTTTCCGTCCATGCCTGCAGGCTGGGCAATTACTGTTGCAGCAACAAGTGTTGCGGCGAGCAGTGTTGTTTTAATAATAGTGTTCATTGTGTTGTTCCTCTTCCAAAATAAGGTTTTGTTTTATTATCTACGGTAAGTGTAACAGTGTAACTTGGATCTGTTTGGTTTCGACCCATTGTCAATAACCCTGTTATTTCCAGCGGTTTTCCTTCTGCGTTGATTGAATCAAGAGTAAGGGGCACAGAAAGCTCAAAAGAATCGCCGTTAAAAATGGGCATGGCGATTTCTATAAAACGAACTCCTGGTTTTTCTATTCCCAAGAAGCCAATTTGGCGTTCTAAAGATTCTCCTGAAATTTTTAACAGGTTGCCAACAAGTCTAACATTTCCATCTTCGAGACTAGAAAGTGGTTTGGGTAACACAGATTGCCAACGCTCAAGTGATTTGCTTTTTCGGAGAGGGCCCTCTTCCCACGCGCGAACTGAAACGGTAAGTGTTGATTCATCTTTACCTTGCACGCAGTGTTTTTTGCATGCAAGCCACGATGTTGTCACTTGAAAATCAACTCGCCCATCAAGTGTTGAAGCGGGGGCAGTCACGGGTACAAAAATAGCTGCTTGTTTTTCATATCCAAAAGTTGTTTCTTCAACCGTCCTAAAAATTTCTGGCCTAGGAAAAACGGGTTTTCCAACAATGTATCCTTCTGGGGCAGTAATTTTGATCTCTGTCGGCGATCCACTGTCTCCGGAATTCTCCCAATATGTGTGCCACCCAGTGTCTGGGGTGATTGCGACGATGATGTGAAATTCTTGGGCGGGTCCGATCCACCCTACATCTGTCGAAACTACAACTTCGGCGTGACCTTTCGCTCCAGAAGTTTCGCCGCCTTGTTCAGAGATGGGAGGAGGGGCGTGTGTAGATGTGAGCATGGTTGATAGCAGGATTGCAAGCATTGATAAAACTCCTTGGTCGTACACCGTACAACGAGCGTGAGAGTTGTGTATTCTGTTCATTCATGCTTCGCAAAATTATTCTTTTCATAGAATTGTGTGCCGCCTTGTTAATTTTTGGTTGTGGAACCGGAATTAGCGATAAAAACCTTATTTTTGTCAATACGGACGAAGCAGATCGCTTGCTTCAAAGTGGGGACACATCACTTTTCGGGACGGATGGTGCAACGGTGTTGGTAGATCCCCGGAGTGCGTGGCAATACAGCCAAGGGCATATCCCAGGATCGATGAATTTGCCCCTTGAAAGCCTATTTTTTGATGCATGGAAACTTGATAATGCTGGAATTATCATTGTTTCTGGCCTAACTTGGAATGATTCAGTTGCTATTGCGATGAGCAAGGATTTGATCAAAAAGGGCTTTAAGGACGTCAGAACTCTTAGGGGCGGTTTAACCTCTTGGACCGATAGTGGTCGCGAAGTTGAAAAAGGGCTGTAGACTCCAAATTTATTACTTGCTTTCATGGGAATCGAGGGGTACCCTTGTCTGAACATACCTTTGTTTCAAAAAATCCCTTATCGGACTATTTTGCAACCATTTGCAGTTGTTTTGCGAATATATGAGGTCGAATGCCGACTGGGTGTAGCGGCACAGATTTGTAGGTCTATCCCACCCCAATGCATGATCCTTTTTGGATCAAAACAGGAGAGAACAATGTTCGCACGCACAATTCTAACTTCATCCCTTATTGGTCTTTGCATCGTTGGTGCAGGCATGGCGATTAAACCTGAAACACACACTGGACAAGACCCCTCCAAGAACCCTGCTCTTTCTCACACTGGGCAAGACCCCGCACCTGTTCGTGCGCTTGGATCGGCTGCTATTTCTTCAACTCGGCTCATCACCGGATTGGCTCGACCGGTACAGGTTGTAGCGCCACCAAATGATTTTGAGAGAATTTTCATTGTTGAACAACGCTCTGGTTCAACTGGACGAATTAGAATTTTTAATCTTGTTTCTGGCACACTCAATTCAACTGCGTTTTTAAGTTTAAGTGTAAGCACAAGTTCTGAGCAAGGTTTGCTTGGTCTTGCGTTTCACCCAAACTACGCACAAAACGGATATTTTTATGTGAACTACACCGCAAGTAATGGTGACACATACATCAAACGTTATTCTGTTTCTGCAAATCCTGATGTCGCTGATTCTGGAAGCGGTTACACAATTATGACAATCGACCAACCATACTCAAACCATAATGGTGGGTGGTTGGGTTTCGGTCCTGATGGGTACTTATACATTGGTACCGGCGATGGTGGTAGTGGTGGTGATCCTGGTAATAGGGGTCAAGATATCACCAACCAAAAACTAGGGAAAATGTTAAGAATTGATGTTGATGGTGGATCGCCATACGCGATTCCATCTAGTAATCCGTTTGTTGGTGTCACGGGTGATGATGAAATTTGGGCGTATGGTCTGCGAAACCCTTGGCGCTGTGGTTTTGACAGGGAAACTGGAGATTTATGGATCGGTGACGTTGGTCAATATGACTGGGAAGAAATTACATTCCAACCAGCGTCTAGCACTGGTGGTGAAAATTATGGCTGGCGCTGTTACGAAGGCAACCATGGTTACAACACGAGTGGATGCGATCCTCAAAGTTCAATGGTTGGTCCTGTTTGGGAATATTCTCATTCATACGGCTGTTCCGTCACCGGTGGAGATATATATCGTGGGGCTGCAATTCCAAGTTTAGATGGTACCTACTTCTTCGGTGATTACTGCACCAATAAAATTTGGTCGTTCCGCTTCGATGGTTCGGCAATTTACGATTACCAAGATCGCACAAGCGAACTTGTGCCCGATGCGGGTTCCATTGGTTCTATCTCTGGTTTTGGTCAGGATGCTGCTGGTGAAATATACATCTGTGATCTCGGCGGTGAAGTTTTTAAAATTATTCCACTACCTTCAACCGGTGCATGCTGCATTGGTACAAATGGTACTTGCGTAGAAATTTACGAAAGCAATTGCAACAATGGCGGAGGCACTTGGCTTGGAGCTGACACTGTTTGTGATGATGGTGGTTGTGACCCAAACAACTGCCCACAAGATGTCAATGGTGATGGTGAAGTTGGAATATCTGACCTCTTGTCTTTAATTGATGACTGGGGCTCGTGCTCTGGCTGTGCCTCTGATGTCAACAATGACGGGGTAGTTGATGTAACCGATATTCTTGAAGTCGTCAGCGCTTGGGGACCGTGCTAATAAAATAACCCAACGGGTCGTTTCTACCTTAGACACAATAACTCGGGGTGCCGTTCGTCTACACCAAGGTTTTGCTGAGGCGATATATTTGGCGTCGCAATAGAAACTACCTCATAAGTCGTTTTTGATATAATCCTCGGTCGCACCTTCTGGTTGCGACCGTGTTTCTTTTTTAGAGATACATGGGGCTAGTAGCTCAGCTGGCTAGAGCGCACCCCTGATAAGGGTGAGGTCGGTGGTTCGAGTCCACTCTGGCCCATTCCGATACAACCTCCTGTTCATGCAGGGGGTTGTATCTTTCTGCACCCTCTACACTTACAACTTTACTAGGAATACCCCGTTCTTCTCGATACCGCTCTGTGCAGCAGGAAGGGGGTGCGCAT
>JABHZL010000117.1 GCA_018656645.1 Phycisphaerae bacterium | reverse complement strand
GGTTCAATTTACGTACAAGAAGAAGCGACTTCTCACTAAGCCTATAATCTCACTATGCACGAACACGATTCTATTTTTGAACAGATGGTCGACCGGGGCCACGAACGCATCTGCTTTCACCACGACGAAGAAACTGGATTAAAAGCAATTGTCGCTATTCACTCCACTGCGTTGGGAAATGCACTTGGTGGAACAAGGCGATGGTATTACGAAAGTGAAGAAGACGCAATCTTTGACGTGCTTCGCCTTTCAAAGGGTATGACATACAAGGCTGCGGTTTCTGGCTTGCCCATGGGTGGTGCGAAGAGTGTTATTTTGTTGCCGCATCGTGACACGGCTCGTACAGAATCGGAAGCGCGTGCAATGGGTCGGTTTGTTGACACATTTGGCGGTGCGTATATTGCCGCAGAAGATGTTGGGGTTGACATTCAATACATTGATTGGATGGCAATGGAAACCGACCATGTTATGGGTGGTGAAAAAGTTTCAACTGGCGGAGATCCTTCGCCATGGACCGCGCTTGGCACATTCCATGGGATGCGTGCAGCACTCCTCCAATCTGGGCGCATAGATGATTTTTCTGGAATTACTGTTGCAATTCAAGGCGTTGGTCATGTTGGACAAAACCTCTGCCGTCTTCTGAGTGAGGCTGGTGCAAAACTTGTCATTGCTGATATCAATAAAGCAAACATCGACATGATGGTTGATCAATTTGACTGCGACGTTGCACATCATGATGACATTCTTAAAACTGAATGCGACATCCTGGCACCCTGCGCCCTTGGCAATGTCATTGATGGAACCATGGTGCAACACTTGCGATGTTCGATTCTTTGCGGCGCCTCAAATAATATTCTTGGTGATCCAGAAGAAGACGCCGTTGCACTTAAAAACACTGGAATTGTGTATGCTCCCGACTTCGTTGTTAACGCCGGTGGGTTGATTCATTTAGCTGGCCTGCACCTTGGAATGACACCGGAACAGCTACAACTAAAGAACGACGAAATTTTTGATACAACAGTGCGCATTCTTGAAAATGGCAACGGTGCCTCTTCAACATACGCAGCTGCAGTAAACTTAGCCAAGCAAAGAATTGCCGGCGGGGAGACACAGTGTCATGCCAATTAAACCAGTCTTTACAACAACAATCGATCACGTAAGTATCCTAGATGAACAAGGCAACTTTGATGCAACCCTTGGCGATGGACTAATTCCAGACGAAGACCTTGTGGCGATGTACAAGCACATGATGACGTGCCGCCACTTTGACGAGATTGCATTTAAATTACAACGCTCTGGTCGGATGGGAACGTACCCAGAAAACCGCGGACAAGAAGTTCCTTCCCTTGCTGCTGCATATGTTTTACAAAAAAATGATTGGATGGTCACGTGTTATCGTGAAAATGCTGGACTCTTTTGGAGAGGTCTCCCAAAAGAAAAAATTCTGCTGCATTGGATGGGTGATGAACGGGGTAACCATATTGATGAATGTAAAGTAACGCCTCTTGCCATTGCAATTGGTTCACAAATGTTGCACGCAACAGGTTTGGCGTGGGCGAGTAAATACAAAAAAGATGGTGCAATTGCATGTACATTTTTTGGTGATGGCGCCACAAGCGAGGGTGACTTCCATGAAGCGGCTAACTTTGCTGCAAACCTAGATTTACCTGTCGTTTTTATATGCCAAAACAACGGTTGGGCAATTTCAACACCGACTAAATTAGAATGTTCCGCTCCAACTGTTGCACAAAGAGGTATTGCTTACGGCATGGATTGTGTACAGGTCGACGGTAATGATATATTTGCAATGGTGAAAGTTGTAAGAGATGCAGTGGACAATGCGCGGAAAAACAACCGTCCAACATTTATTGAGGCACTTACGTATCGTCTTGGAGACCACACAACCGCAGATGACGCCCGAAGATATCGAGATGCAGACGAGTTAGAAATGTGGGAAAAACGTGACCCGATGATACGCACAAGAATGTATTTAGAACAGCGTGACTTATGGAATGGTGTGAAAGAAGAAGAACAGCTTGACCTTGCTGCTAAAGAAATTATACAAGTTGTGAAAAATGCAGAAGAAATTGACGCACCCTCAGCAACTGATTTCTTCGACTCAATGTTCACCGATCTACCTCCTGAACTAAAACGTCAGCGACAGACAATGCGAACAAGTTCGCTCGGGCAAGATCCTTCTCAGGTCGAACTAACAAATGAAGTGGGGCAAAACAACTAATGGCAAACCTCACACTTGTACAAGCAATTAATTTGGCGCTCATCCAAGAAATGGAAAAAGACGACCGTGTTCTTTTACTTGGCGAAGATATTGGACTCAACGGTGGTGTGTTCCGCGCTACCGAGGGTCTCTTCCAACGCTTTGGTGGAGATCGTGTCGTTGACGCCCCGCTTGCTGAATCTGGCATCATGGGAACTGCCATCGGCTTAGCGATGGGTGGTCTTCGCCCAATTCCAGAAATTCAATTTGAGGGTTTCCTTGGGCCAGCCTTTGATCAACTCACAAATCAGTGCGCTCGGATTCACTCAAGAACTCGCGGCGGGCTAACCTGCCCATTGGTACTACGAGTTCCCGTTGGTGGTGGCATTCATGCCCCTGAACACCACAGTGACAGTCCGGAAGCAATTTATACACATACGCCCGGTTTAAAAATTGTTATGCCATCTTCGCCATACGATGCGAAGGGTTTATTGATTAGTGCCATTCGTGACCCGGATCCAGTGATTTTCTTTGAACCAAAGCGTATCTACAGAGCGTTCCGTGAAGAGGTTCCAGAAGACGAATACCTCGTTCCAATTGGCGAAGCCCGAACTGTTTGCAAGGGTGAAGAACTTACGATGGTCTCTTGGGGTGCAACTGTTATGCAGTGCATGAATGCGATTGAGCAAGTTGACTGTTCAATCGAACTCATCGACCTTCGAACCATTTCCCCGATCGATATGGAAACGATCACCAACTCTGTTCGCAAAACTGGTCGTTGCGTAGTTGTTCACGAAGCGCCCAAGACCGCGGGTCTTGGGGCAGAAATTGCAGCAAGCGTCATGGAAAACTGTTTTCTACATCTTGAGGCCCCCGTGCAACGAGTGTGTGGCTTTGACACCATCATGCCATACTACAAATTAGAACTTGAATACCTTCCAGATGCAGAACGCATTGGCAAGGCAATTGTTGAGACGTTGGCGTATTAGTTATGGCTACAAAACAACCAGCAGACAAATCACACTTTATTCTTCCCGACCTTGGGGAAGGTGTGCATGAAGCAGAGCTCATCAAGTGGTGCGTTGCAGTTGGTGATACTGTCAACGAACATCAAACTCTTGCCGAGATGGAAACTGATAAAGCACTTGTTGAGGTGCCAAGCCCCTGGACTGGTGTAATTGAATCGCTCAACGCATCAGAGGGTGAAATTGTCAAAGTTGGAAGTAAGTTGGTGAATTACAAAGCCGACGGAACTACTGTTGAAAATAAATCTGACACTTCAGATGCGCCGCCCGACACCGGCTGTGTGGTTGGCTCGGTTGATGACAACATGTCAGTGCCTGCAAGTTTCCAGCGCACTTCTGCGCAAGTGGAACAAACCTCTACCCAAAAATCTGTCGCAACTCCCGCTGTTCGTAGAATTGCTAAAGAACATAATGTCGACATCAATACAATAGAAGGCACGGGTCGCGGCGGACGCGTCACGGCTTCTGATATTGAATCGCACACCGGCATTGCTCAAACAACACAAATGCCCCTCTCGCCCGCTGCTGAACAAACACCGGCGACGCCACTCGCAACACGAGTAAGTGTTCCACAAGAAGGTGTTTCGGAACGTATTCCTTTCCGCGGCATCAGAAGAAAAATTGCTGAGGCATTAACACACAGTTTGAAAACCGCCGCACATTTCCAAGTTGTAGATGAAGCAGATGTCACAGCACTTGATAAACGGCGGCAAGGGTTGAGCGATCTTGTTGGGCGCAAATTTAGTTTGCTTCCATTCATCATGATGGCCGTTTCAAAAGGGCTCAAAAAACACCCAACGATGAACTCCACCGTTGATGATTTTGTTGAAGAAATTTTACTACACTCAAACATTAACATTGGGTGTGCCGTTGATACAGACAACGGCCTTATGGTTGCCGTAATTAAAAACGCAGACAAACTTTCACCTGTGCAACTTGCTGAAGAAACCGCAAGGTTGGCAGGTGCATGCCGCGACCGATCAATCGACCGCGAAGAACTTTCTGGTGGAACGTTCACCATTTCAAATGTTGGCAGTTATGGCGGAATGTTTACAACACCAATTATTAACTATCCAGAAGTTGGTATTCTTGGTGTTGGCCGAGCAAAAGAACGGGTCCTTACCAAAGACGGGGCATTCTACGCTGGCAAGGTTTTGCCTCTAAGTTTAAGTTGCGACCACCGCGTAGTTGATGGCGCTGAAGCAGCACGTTTCTTACGAACTGTGATTGAATTATTAGAAAATCCCGAGGAGTTATTACCAACGATATGAGTACCAAACAAATGACAACCGTTTCTGCTGAATTACAGGCTAAAATTGAAAACAGGACTGCAACAATTGGCATTGTTGGCATGGGGTATGTTGGCTTGCCACTTGCTGTTGCTGTCTTTGATGCGGGTTTTCCCGTCATCGGTTTTGATGTCGATGATAAAAAAATTGAACACCTGAACAATGGAACTCCGTACCTTGAACACCTTGGAAGTGATTTTGCACAGGCTTTTGTTGACTCAGAACGATTCCTAGGAACCACCGATGCTGCTGATTT
>JABHZL010000123.1 GCA_018656645.1 Phycisphaerae bacterium | reverse complement strand
TGGGATGCCTCTGTGTATTACTTTTCAATTATTCCGAACAACATTGATTGGCCATCTGCATCAATCACACTAGTTGGGGCCGTTCTGTTTTGTTTACTTGGTGCAATTATTCCTGCTGCAAAAGCTGCTGATACCGATCCAGTAAAGGCGCTGCGTCATGAGTAATACCCCACTTCTTCAAGGCATTGACCTTCGCAAAACATACCATCTTGGCAAAACGGAAGTTCCAGTGTTGCATGGCGCTTCGCTTGAAGCGCAAGGAGGTGAGTGGATCACTGTGCTTGGATCAAGTGGCAGTGGTAAATCTACACTGTTGCATTTGTTAGGCGGCCTTGATCGACCTGATAAAAACAGTGGTGATGTTTTATTTCGGGGAGAATCTGTTTGGAATAAAACAAATAAAGAAATAAATACTTACCGAAACAAAGACATTGGTTTTGTCTTCCAGTTTTATCACCTACTCCCTGAATTGAGTGTGTTTGAGAACGTGCTTCTTCCAGCAATGATTGGTGGAAATAAAACAAACACTGACGAAGCACGCGATCGCGCTGTTTCATTGCTCACTCGTTTTGGTCTTGACCACCGAATGCTTCATCGACCACGAGAACTCTCTGGCGGTGAGCGCCAACGAGCGGCAATCGCGCGAGCCCTTGTAAACAAGCCAGAAGTTCTTCTTGCAGATGAGCCTACTGGAAATCTTGATGAACAAACGGGAAATGAAATTCTCGATGTGTTGCAAGGGCTCCATCAAGATGGATTGACGATTGTCATGGTGACGCATGATCAAGAGATCGCTGACAGGGGTACTGACGTCATTCATTTGCGAAACGGCGTCGTCTAATCTCATCCTTCATGCCACTTTGGCACTTCGCTTTCACTCATATCCACATAAGAAGTGGATAATTCATGTGAATTCGTTCATATTTTTAACAAATTGGTGGTTATCTGACGTTTTTTCCTAAAATAAGAAGATCTACTCAAATGGAACGCGGCTTGCACCGATTGTATTGATGTGGGCTCAGTTATAGCCCATAGAAAGTATCCCGCGTATCATGTGGGTGGAGAACTGAACACTATGTTTGAAAGACTGACAGATCGCGCTCGAAAAGTAATGGCTCTTGCTAACCAAGAGGCCCAACGCTTTAATCACGAATACATTGGCACCGAGCATATTTTGCTTGGTCTTGTAAAGGAAGGCTCTGGGGTTGGCGCTAACGTGCTTAAACACCTTGAAATTGACCTTCGCAAGGTTCGGCTTGAGGTTGAAAAACTCGTCAAAAGTGGTCCTGATATGGTCACAATGGGCAAGTTGCCACAAACACCTCGTGCCAAGAAGGTAATTGAATACGCAATAGAGGAAGCTCGATCGCTCAATCACAATTATGTTGGCACTGAACACCTTCTTCTCGGTTTGCTCCGTGAACAGGATGGTGTTGCTGCTCAGGTTCTGATGAACCTTGGCTTGAAACTTGATGATGTTCGCGAAGAGGTACTTAATCTTCTTGGCGCTGGTGTTGAGAGTGATGATGAAATGAGCGGCGAAGAAGAAGAAATGCCTTCCGAAGGTGAGGGTGCCGGACGACCATCTCCACGTGGTCGAGGTAAAAGCAAAACCCCTGCTCTTGATAGCTTTGGTCGCGACCTGACTGAACTAGCTAAGAAAGATGAACTTGATCCAGTAATCGGTCGCCACAGTGAAATCGAACGGCTTATTCAAGTTCTTTGCCGACGCACAAAGAATAACCCCGTGTTGCTCGGAGAAGCTGGTGTAGGTAAAACCGCAATCATCGAAGGACTTGCACAGCGTATCATCGCTTGTGAAGTCCCTGATCTATTGCATGACCGACGCGTAGTTGTTCTTGACCTTGCAATGATGGTTGCTGGCACGAAGTACCGTGGTCAATTCGAAGAACGAATCAAGGCAGTGATGAACGAAGTTCGTCGTGCAAAAAATATTCTTCTCTTTATCGACGAACTCCATACTCTTGTAGGTGCTGGTGGCGCTGAAGGTGCTATTGATGCATCCAATGTATTAAAACCCGCACTTTCACGCGGTGAAATCCAATGTATTGGTGCAACAACGTTTGATGAATATCGAAAATACATTGAAAAAGACGCGGCGCTCGAACGGCGTTTCCAATCAATCGCTGTTAATCCCCCAAACACAAAAGATACTATTGAGATTCTAAAAGGTCTTCGTGATCGATACGAAACACACCACCGTGTAAAAATTACCGATGAAGCGATTGCTGCTGCAGTTGATCTTTCGAACCGATACATTTCTGCACGCGTTCAGCCTGACAAATCAATCGATGTTATTGATGAGGCTGGTGCCCGTGTCCGACTTAAGTCAATGACGAAGCCACCTTCAATGGCTGATCTCGAAGAAAAATTAGAATTGCTCAAAGTCAAGAAAGATGAAGCCGTCAAAAGCGCTGATTATGAAGCAGCCGCTTCACTTCGCGATGAAGCAGAACAAATTCGCAAAGAAAAAGACACCATTCAAAAAGAATGGCGTGAAAAGATGAACGAAGTCAATGGTATCGTTGATGAAGATGTCATCGCTGAAGTCATGTCAAGCATGACAGGTGTCCCGCTTACTCGGCTTGAAGAAGGTGAGTCAGAACGACTCCTTCACCTTGAAGATGAATTACATAACACTGTCATTAGCCAACACGATGCTATTACACAAATTGCTCGCGCAATTCGTAAAGCTCGCAGTGGTCTAAAAGATCCAAACCGCCCAATGGGTTCATTCTTGTTCTTAGGTCCCACCGGTGTTGGTAAAACGCTGCTCGCAAAAGCACTCACAGACTTTATGTTTGGTGATCCTGATTCAATGATTTACCTAGACATGTCTGAGTACATGGAGAAGCACTCCATCTCACGATTGGTCGGCGCCCCTCCTGGATATGTTGGGTATGAAGAAGGCGGGCAGTTAACTGAAAAGGTTCGTCGTCATCCGTATTCAGTAGTTTTGTTCGACGAAGTCGAAAAGGCACACGGTGACTTATTCAATATGCTTCTCCAAATTATGGAAGAAGGCCGATTAACTGATTCATTTGGTCGTCAAGTTGACTTCCGAAATACGATTGTCATTTTGACATCAAATATCGGCGCCGACATGATTAAGGGTGGACAATCGTTTGGCTTTGGTAAACGAGAAGAAACTGTCGACTACGACCAGTTGCAAAAACAACTTCTTGCAGAGACAGAAAAGTTCTTCCGACCAGAGTTTATCAACCGCCTCGACGATGTAATCGTCTTCCGACCACTCACCAAGGACGATCTCTACCAAATCATCGATATCGAACTTGCCAAAGTTGATTCACGGCTCAAGGAAAAAGGGATGGAAATGCACCTTGACCAAAATGCCAAGGATTTCCTCATCGAAAAGGGCTATAACCCTGACTTCGGTGCTCGTCCTCTTCGCCGTGCATTAAGCAGTTTTATCGAAGACCCAATGGCCGAATCCTTGCTCGCAGGTGATTATAAAAGCGGTGACCGCATCGATATTACCCACAAGGAAGATGATGACCACTTGTTCTTTACTTCTACGCACAAAGAACCAGAAGAAGAAAAAGAACCCGAAACGACTGGAGCATAATCGCTCATACAAATTTCAACAGATCAGCGCGGATGCTTATGCATCCGCGTTGTTTTTGTAACAATAAATCTATCCACGAAGGGTTGCGGGGAACCTTAGCGGTATACCTATACGCTTTTTTAGTCAAAAAGGGACTTTAGATTCGAAGGTCATTGATTCTAAAGATACAGGGTGAACGACCGTGAGCGAAACTGCGTGGAGTAACAATCGAGGTGCCATCGATTGTTGGTCGCTAGTTGCATACAAATCATCTCCGAGAATAGGATGGCCAATTTCACGCAAATGCAAACGGAGTTGGTGTGAACGCCCTGTTTTTGGGTATAGCGCAAGTCGAGAACGATCGCCCATTCGTTCAAGTACTTTCCAGTTTGTAAGCGATGGTTTGCCTTGCTCGTGGTCAACACATTGCCTTGGCCGATTCTCCATATCTTTTCGAATTGGTAAATCGATGACACCAGAGTCATCGTTTACCAATCCAAACACGATCGCTTCATAGGTCTTTTGGACTTCACGATCTTGAAATTGGCGGCTGAGCTCTCTATGTGAATCCTTGTCATTCGCCATAATCATCACACCTGAGGTATCTCGATCTAACCTGTGCACAATACGAGCACCTTCAACTGCTGATGCAACACGAACAGCTACACAATCTCTTTTTTCTACACCAATGCCGGGAACCGAAAGAAGACCTGTTGGTTTATCCAATACAACGATCGTTTCATCACGATAAATGACCGGAATTTCATACGGCGTATGCTCAAAGTTCATAGAATGTGAAGTTCGATCGTTCAAGGAGTACACCAATGATTACACATTGTATTGTTTTATTATCAGCCGTTCTTTCATCTAAAGGCGACACTTTACATCCTGATGAGGCTGGAAACATCGGAACTCCCGTTTTGCTCACCGACCCGGCATTCTTTTTAAAGGCTGGAGAGAGTTATTTTGATCCTGCTGGGAAACGTGTTATTTTTCAAGCAATCGAACATCCCGTTGAAGGTGAAGAACCAGACGATAACTATGGGATGTACCTTGGAGACCTCACTTTTGACAAAACTGGAACGATTTCAGGTCTTACGAACATCAAACGTATAAGCAACGAAGGATCTGCAAACACGTGCGGTTGGTTCCACCCAACAGATGAATCACTTGTAATGTTCGCAACCACAACAACTCCGCTTGTTGAAGAAGACATACCTGGCTACCAAAGAGAATCTGGACGATATCGCTGGGCATTTCCCCCAAAGATGAATATTATTTCGTGCGATCTTTCAAATAACAACGCAGCAACAGAACTTGTCACAGATCAAGATCATTACCTCGCAGAAGGTTCTTGGAGCCCTGATGGCAGACACATTTTGTACTGTTCACTAAAAAGTGGGATTGGCGATATCTATGTGACTGATCTAAAAACAGAAACCACGAGACTTATCGTTGGTGATGAGGGGTACGATGGCGGCCCCTTCTTTTCTCCTGATGGCAAACGTATCGTGTATCGATCAGACAGGCGTGGAAATGATCTTCTGCAACTCTATGTCGCTGACCTAGTATTCGATGAAGATGGCTCAATCAAAGGTATTTCCAGAGAGTATCAACTCACCGACAATGTCCACGTTAACTGGGGGCCGTTCTGGCACCCAAACGGAAGATTTCTAATTTACGCAACGAGTGAAGTAGGCCATAGGAATTACGAATTATTTATTTGCGATGCAGACAGTGGTGAACACGATGGAACAACTCGTTACGGCACTCGCAGAAGGCGTGTAACGCACGCTGATGGATTTGATGGCTTGCCCGTATTCAATACTGAGGGTGATGTATTAATGTGGACAAGCAAACGAAACACTGGAACAAGCCAACTATGGACAGCTCCGTTTACTTTTGAACTTGATGCAGGCCCACAAATGCCGAGCAATCCACAAGGTCATTAAATGTGGCGGACTCTGCTCATTTTTTGTTTAGCAATTCCAGCTTGTAATACCCAACGAGTCGAATATCATAAAAGACCTGCGTGGCATTACGCTATGGATAAAGAAATGCCCGACGAGGTTGTGCAAGAAGATGGCACAATCGTAAAGTATGCAACTGTTGGGAGTTCAAAAAGTGCCGCTGTCTCACAATATCTCGATGGTATTGAATTGCGAAGTAAAGATGAAATTACAGGCGAGGTAACCCTTCGAGCGATTCTTCCAGAACATGTATTAGAACAAATACTCATTTGTCTACGGGATCGGGATTGGGATTTGCTCTACGATCAGGTACTTTCCACTGCGACTCGTGAAAATTACGAATCGAAAGAACGTGGTCAAGAAGAGTTTAAAGCATTTTTTGAAAAATACAGAAAAGAGCTTGGTAAAACAGTTCAACGGTTACTACGAGGAAAATCTTTTGGGGATGTCACACAAAAAACTGTTGGCGATTACACGATTGTTACCTTTGCTCCGGGGTCACTCGGAAACTTTAAGTTTCATACTGTAAAACTTGTTCGCGAAGGCGAATTCCTTAAACTTGCAGTGATTGAATAACACTAGTGACAAAAAAAGGCGGCGGTTAAGATTGCGCTTCAGATCTAAACGTCGTCAAGCAAGCTGTATGACCATGTAAAAATGAACGACCTCCAACTGGTCCAATTTCGCCTGCAGCGAAAAATCCTGCGATCGGTACTTCTCCTAACCGCTCGCGGATGATTGTTAAATCATGATCATCTTCATTAAAAAGATTCCTGCCGCGCCCGTTGCAAGTCACTAATAAACCCGCAAAAGGCATTTCGTCAAGTTGTTGGGCATCGAGTAACAACTGCAAATCCTCAACGGCAGTTTGCGCATCTCGAACATGAAACTGTACTGTTTTCCCGAGACGATAAAACTCTCCTGCTGCAACACCTTTTCGCTTTCGATCTAATCCCATCACAGAACGAACAAGAAAATCGCCTCTGCCAAAATGGTCTTTGTGTTCATCAATAACACCTCCAAGAAGCAACCCACCTTCTAACAAAGCGCGTTCATGGTCCGTTACATTTCGCGAAAGTTCTGAAAGTTGATCGAGTGCAGGCTTTCCACCAAGTTCAAGAACAACATTTCCATCGACCTTCGTAACACGCAATGGTTTACCAATGGGCCTACAACCCTGGCTCAAAATGCAATCAAATTGAACTGGACCAGAAATAGTCAAACCAACACCCCCTGTTTTCATAGACTGATCGTTCAACACAATTCGATTAAATGATGCCTGAGAGGCGCCCGAAGCCATGCCCCCGATAATTGGCAGGGTTGGTTTCCGGCAATCAGTCAATGCTGGCAGAAGCCTTGTAATAGGAGTTGAAAACGGATCAGCAAAGAAAAATGCTGCTTTTGTATCATCCTGCAAGCCTATCCATGCTGGTATTTTTTCGGGCTTAGAGATTGGAATTGGTTTTTCGGGCGTAGTCGTCCAAGGTGTCATTGTCACGCCGGGAAGATGCATCGCAATCGCAGAGAGCCCCGCGACTCCTTCAAGTTCTAGATCGCATCCAACAACTGATTCCGTTGTCAGCCCAATGATTATTTTCGGCGAAAGTGCACCCCGAATATCCGCAACCGCTTGTTCCAATGTTTCACGGTGGTGGAAACTTGCAAAGACGAAAACTAAATCCGTAGGACCAGACATGGCACCTGCAAGCAACTGCGCAACTTCAATTGATGCCGTTCGCGTATCAAGATGTTCACTGATTGCGGCAGCACCGCGCATCACTTATTCCTTAGACAGTTGCGGCCATCGATTTGGCAGCATTTCGTGTTCGGTTCAAGAGTTCACTCGCTTCTTCCATCGTCATGACTAAAGGCAAACGAAACCGCACTGATTTTTTGCCGCACGGCAATGCGAGCACTTTTTCCTTGAACATAGATTGCAGCATATTTGCTCGTTGATCAGGGCTTTCCATAGTAAATGCAATTAATGACCCTTTGCCTCGTACACTTGTGAAAATTTCAGTTTCTGTTTGTATTTCTCGTAATCCCTCGATAACGTAGTCGCCAACTTTTGTTACGAGTTCAGCAATATTATCTCGTTCAATTATTTTGATAAATTGCGTGCAACGAACCATATCAACGAGGTTCCCGCCCCATGTTGAATTAATTCGGCTCGAAAGTTTAAAGACATTGTCCGGAACTTCGTCAATTCGACTTCCCGCATAAATACCACAAGTTTGTGTCTTCTTGCCAAATGAAACAACATCTGGTCGAACACCTGAGTGTTGCCAAAACCACGGTTTACCTGAACCATAAAAGCCAGTTTGTACTTCATCAAAAATCAACAAGGCTTCTCGTTCGTCAGCATATTGTCGTATTTTTTGTAAAAATTCGTCTCGGAAATGATTGTCTCCACCTTCACCTTGCATCGGTTCAATAATGATTGCCGCAATTCTGTTTGAATGTTCTTCAAATGCACGTTCGATCTCGGCACATGTTTTTGCTTCCATTGCCTCAATGTCATTACAAACATTCCCAGAATTATCAAATTCGCAAAACGGTGTTGAAACTCGCGGCCAATTAAATTTTGGAAACAATCCAATTTTATCAGGCAGTGTATTTGTCAAACTCATGGTGTAACCGCTACGTCCATGGAATGCCTGTTCAAAATGCAAAATCGCTAAGTCGTTTACGTCATCTGAAAAATTTGTCCTGCCAAGTTTTCTGGCTTTCCAATCAAACGCCGTTTTCAAAGCGTTTTCAACTGCTAAGGCACCGCCCGATACCCAGAAGTGGTGTGAAAAACCTTCTGGTGTTACTTTAGAACCAAAAGCTTCAACGAACTCTGCAAGTTCAGTTGTATATAAATCAGAGTTTGCAATTTTATTTCTTGATACTTTTAAAATCTCATCACTAAACTCTTCTTCCATCAGTTCGGGGTGATTAAAGCCAAGTGGCCATGATGCAAAACATGTGAACGCATCCAAAAAATCTTCACCTTTTGCAGAGTCGTGAATCCACACCCCTTTTGAGTTATCAAGATCAACAACCATGTCGTACCCATCTGCAAGTTGGTAGCGACTCAATAATTTATGAACTTCATTTGGTTGGACGGTCATATGATGCCTTTCGATGTGGATAGTTTGTACTTCTGATTATTGGGATTCGATGCCCAACCAAGGGATTATACCAAACCAAAGTACCCTAAAAGTATCATTAATCCGCTCTAATTCATGATAAAAGCGGATCTTATGCAAATTGAACTTGACGTAGAGCCGTACTAATAAGACACTGTTCAACCATTGATTAGGGTCGGCTCTCGACTCTGTGGTAATTTAGTACGTACGCGTTGAAAAACACGCGGTTGGAGGTAGCCCATCATGGCTATTCGAAGCGGCGCCGGAACTGGTGTCATTGTATCACTCGTTGTATTTGTCCTCACCACTGTCTTTTTGTTAGTGTTGAGCATTGTGTTCTATGCAGGCAAAGTAGACCAATCGGAGGCAACTGAAAAAGCGAAGCAAGATCTTCACGATTTCATTACCTCTGAACAACAAAACCTTGATTCGTTTCAACAGGTCGTTGCCGCTGCAAAAGCAAATCGCGTCTCCGTTGCACAATACTTAAACTCCGATCTAGAAGATCTTCGAAGCATTGTTTCCGGTGCTCCTGATAGCTCCACAGAGTCTATACGTGTCCACTTCAACGATGCGCTTGGAAACGGTGGTTCCCTTTTTCTAGCGTACGATCGTTTAAGTCGACAACTACAAGAACGGCAACAAGAATTGGATGCAAGAGTTTCAGAACTCAATGCAGCACGTGGTCAGATTGCATCCCTTGAACAATCACTAAGTGATTCGAGTAATGCAACAACCCAAGCGCTTGATGCAACTAAATCGCAGTGGATGGATATTCAAAACGAATCAGAAGTTTTAGCACAGAATATGGATGACCATTTTGCAAGCCGAGTACAACGAGACGACCGCCTTTTGGGTGGCAAAACAACTTTGATTCAGCAATTAGAAAGTGAACGAGACAGATTAATCAAGGAAAAAACTATACTTGCCAACGATGCCGCTGATCTTAGAGACCAAATCAATGCAAGTAGAATGTCATCTATCGACCCTGCAATGCTCGTCGATGGAACAGTTCTTGATGCAGTTGGAACAGACCGAGTGTTTATCGACCTTGGTTCACAAGATCACATCGTGCTTGGTATGGCATTCGAAATTTATGACGACCCATCACAACTTCGTGTCAACCAAGATGGTGAATTGCCGCGTGGTAAAGCGAGCATAGAAATTATTAAAGTTGGAGAAACAACTTCAACAGCAAAAGTAACGCAATCCACACCCGGCAGACCAATTGTACGAGATAACATTATCGTCAACGCTGTATATGACCCCCACTACCAATACAAATTTATGGTGCATGGTTTGTTCGATGCAAATGGAGACGGAGAACCAGAGCATAACAACTCATTTATCAAAGACAGAATTACCACCTGGGGTGGCATTGTCGTTGATAATCAGGATATTCTTCCTGGCGATCTTGACTTCCTCGTTCTTGGCATCCAACCTTTAGAACCTCGTCCACTCCCACGAAATGCTACTGACCAAATGATTAATGATTACGCCCGAAAGCAACAATCGTATTCCAATTACAGTTCACTTCTTGAACAAGCACAGGATGTAAAAATCCCAGTCCTTAATGCAAATCGTCTTGATGTTCTTACAGGGCAACCAACCCACTAAACCCACAAGGGTTTCACTGCCAATTTCTTTATTGGCGAAACGAGTCATAACGTGGCACGGAATCAATCAGCACTTCTAAATTGGTCCCAATATATCCCACTGAGAGCGGTTGCATCAATCATTGGATGTTCGCCAATGGGACTCAATATGCGAACTGCTTCACTTATAGGTGATTGTTATTACAACTTTGTCAAGCGAAGACGCGAAGGAGCGATCACCAACATTGCACGAAGTTTTCCAGAATGGGATCATCGCAAGGTAAAACAAACAGCCCAGGCATCAATGCAGCACATGTTCCAACTCTTCGTCGCAGAGGCAGTAAAAATGCCGTCGTTGATCACACCTTCAACTTGGCAAAAATACATCCATTTTTCTGGTTTAGAAAAAATATCCGAGCGTCTAGTTAACAATAAACCTGTTATTTTCATAACGGGGCATTGCGGAAATTGGGAGCTACTTGGGTATTCACTTTCTGTCCTTGGACATTCAGTCGCTGCAGTTGCTAGACCCTTAGATAATCCACTGGTAAACGATTGGGTCCTTGGAATTCGAGAAAAATATGGCCTTCAAATTATTACAAAATGGGGATCAGTCCCAATCTTACAAGACATCATTTCTGGTGGTGGAAACATAGGGTTTATCGCTGATCAAAATGCTGGCGGTCGTGGGATGTTCGTTCCTTTTTTTGGACGACTCGCCTCAACGTATAAATCAATTGGTTTGTTAGCGATGCGATACAACGTTCCCGTTGCATGTGTCCACGCGAAGCGATTGCATGGGCAATTTAAATATGAAATATCGATGACTGATTATATCGAGCCACATGATTGGTCTGAACAACCCGATCCACTCTATTACATCACGGCTCGATATAACAGAGCGATCGAAACCATGGTTCGAAACGCTCCTGAGCAGTATCTTTGGTTACATAGACGGTGGAAGAGCCGGCCACAGTTTGAGCAAAATGGATTGCCGACGCCTAAACGCCTCCGAAGTCAACTTGAATCCTTACCTTGGCTAGATGATCAAGAACTGCAAGCCATCATTGGGTGATAAGATGCGTAGTTATGCCACGCCTTGATGGGTTCACAATTCTAATTGTTGATGATGACGAAGACATACTTGCTTCGATGGAACTCGCTATGCGCGCGGAGGGAGCGAATACACTCACTGCTGAGGATGGGACTGAGGCTGTCTCTGAGTGTACGAATGGCTCGCCAGATGCGGTGATCCTTGACATGATGTTGCCTAAGCGATCAGGTTTCTTAGTTCTTGAAGAAATACAAGCACTTCCAGAGCCCCCGATCGTTGTGATGGTCACTGCCAATGAAGGGAAACGGCACATGGCTTATGCAACAGCACTTGGCGTACAGGCGTATCTTATTAAGCCGGTGGGACTCGATCGACTCATAGATACCGTATCCTCCCTCCTTGAGAAGAAAGAAGATTCATGAGTAAGCACTTTGTTGTCCAAGCACGGTTGGAGGAAGGTTCCACCGAACGCAAATCGCTTGGTACTCGCGAAGAAATTCTTGCATCATTGGCAGGTTACAACACGATGCCAGAAAAAGAAGGGGATGACATGTTGTGGGGTCCTGGAATTCGTATTGAACTACCTCCATCTGAAGGCGATGTACAGCAAATGTTATTACATATCGTTGAAAGAGAAATTGCTTTCTTACCAATTTCACAACTTGCAAGGCAATTCAATTGGAGTGTGACAGATATTGAAACTGGGCAACCCCTGTTTCAACGATAACTGGTAGACGAGGTGCAATCAGTTCATCGCTTCATTGCACTCAATGCCATAAAAACTTCGTCAACGGGTGCATCAAAACGTTTTGGTCCGTGATTAAAACAAACCGTTGTGACACCTTGTGCTGCGAGTGCGGCAATGTACATCGACGCTGCATTTGTTGGCAACCCTACAACACGCAATTCGGAATCATCTTCTACTATTGCTTGTGCAGCAACAAGAGCGCGACCACTATCGGTAAACACCATCGCAAGAGGCTCGTCTTCTTCAAATACAACCCAAGGAACTGAAGCGTTTCGGCTGCCACACTGCACAAAAAAGAGAGTGTCCATTGCAGCAAGTTCATTCCATACAAGTTGGCGCGTTTGCGCTGTTTGTCTGTTTTTAAATGTTTCAACAAGTTGATCTAGTGTTCTTTGTTCTATTCTGACCATGGTGTGGCACTCCAGCCTAGTTGGTGTCATCCTGACGTTCTAAAACCGTGTTTTCCTGCAGTTGAAACTCTGGGATTAGGGGGAATGTTGTTTCGCAGCCCAACGCCAGAGTTTCTACATGCAGGAGAAAGTCTGTACACCTATACAACTCATACGAAGCAAAAGTCTTTCAAGTTCTCGGATGATATTTCTATTTTTAGATCGTGGGCAACCGCTTGTACTTTTTGTAAATCGATGGCACGCAGGCAGTAAGGGCCGTTGTGTACGGATGGGTTGGCTTCTCAAGAACTGTAGAAGTTTTACCTTTCTCGACAATTTTTCCTGACCGCATCACACAGACATGTTCTGCAATGGATGGAACAAGACAGAGATCATGCGTAATAAAAATGATCGCCATATTTCGGTTTCGTTGAAGTTGATTGAGAAGCTCAATGATTTGCAAAGAAGTTGATGCATCAAGTGCGGTTGTTGGTTCATCAGCTATCAATAGGTCGGGTGTACATGCAAGTGCTATTGCAATCACGACACGTTGTCGCATTCCTCCAGAAAATTCATGAGGATACGACTTAAAGCGCTCTTTTGGAATGCCTACTTCTTCTAGTGCCAACAATGTCTTTTGTTTTGCTTCTTGACGTGTCAGGTTTTCATGCGCCAAAAGTGTTTCCATTATTTGTTCACCTATTGAAAACACTGGGTTTAGTGAAGTCATTGGTTCTTGAAAAACTATCGCGATTTTTTTACCTCGCAGTTGTTGCATTTGTGCGCTGCTCAACGTGGAAATATTATATTCCTCAAACAATATTTCTCCTGAAACACGTGCGTTATTAGGAAGAAGTCCAAGAATCGAGAGAGCAGTAACGCTTTTGCCAGATCCAGATTCTCCAACTATTGCTAATGAACCACCTTGTTCAATTGAAAAATCAATCCCATCCACAGCAATTTGATTTCCAAATGTGATCCGTAGATTTTTAACATCAAGCATGTTTGGGATCAACTTTATATCGCAAATGCTGACCAGCATAATTGATCACAACAAGTGTTATGGCAATCATTAAACAAGGCCAAAGCAGCAACCACCAACGTGATTGCACCGTGTTCAGTTGGCTCAAACCATCTGCAGCTAAATTGCCCCAACTTGGAAGTGGTTCTCTAATTCCAATACCTAGGAAGCTTAAAAATGCTTCTGACAAAATTGCTGTTGGAACGGTCAATGTTGCATAGACAATAATTGTTCCAAGTATTGAGGGCAATATGTGGTGTGTAAACAGGCGAACACGTCCCACACCAATTGTTTTTGCCGCGTCAATTGATGGGCGTGAACGCAAGCTTAATACTTGCCCTCGTATGACCCGTGAAACTGTCAACCAACTCACCGCTCCAATTGCCACAAGAAGTGCAACGATATTAATCAATTCCCGAAGCGGAGGCGATGTAACCATCCCCTGTTCAACGAGTCCACCCACCGCAACAGTGATAAGCACAACTAGCATGATTGCAGGTAGTCCATAAAGAACATCCACAACACGCATCATGACAGCATCTGTTCTTCCACCACGTATTCCAGCAATAGTGCCCCATAAAGTTCCCAACACCACAGCGAGTGTCGCTGCGGCGGCTCCAACTGCTACGCTAATTGCACCTCCTACAATACATCTTGCAAACAAATCTCGTCCAAGTTGATCTGTTCCAAAGATCGAAAACTGTTCATCCTCAGTTTGTATAACCCAGCTTGGGGGCTGGAGCGCTATGGTCACGTTTGTCCGTTCAAACCGCCTCCCAGTACCATCGTCTGACAAAGACCAAAACAGGCCAGCAAACGCCAACACGAGGAAGCTCGCACAAACTGTATATGCGAATTTGTGTCTTGCGAACCACTTTCCAAACATCAATGCATCATATACCCGACAACCCTGCGATGCCCAAAAAGAAGACACTCGCCTTCTATGAGGTATTTCATAAAGAAAGTACCTACGGGGTAGTTTTTACTTTTTTCGTGTCTGGATCACCTAGTAGTTTGTCTAGTTGTTCTTCGACGACCTCGTCGAATCGCTCGCTGGTGTCAGCAATCCGTTTTCGCAGTGCTTCGATGTGTTGTTCAAGTCGATTGATGCTCAATGTTTGAACGCGAATATTTAACGCAATTTTTGCACGAACCAAACCTCGGAGAGTTGCCATTTGTGCCTGAGAGACCTCTTCATCAACACCAAGTTCTCGAATTGATCTTGTCACTTGATTAATTTCAGCATCAAGTTTTAACTCGTTCAGTTTTACTTCAAAGAGGTCTGGATCTGACTCCCGAGTATGTACAAGTGATGCTAGCCTGCGACCTTGACGTCGAACTGTTTTTCGAAATGCTTCTGGGTCATCATGACACATTTTATCAAGCTGTTCTGCAAGTTCTGGATCCAATTCTTTCGCAATTTCCATGACACGTTCAACCATTTGCAGTGGCATTTCTTCCATCATTTCTCGATCACCACGCGGGCCGCGTTTCATTGGAACCATTCCCGGATGATCTGGACGGCGTCCTCGACTTTCATCCATTTCGTGTGCTGCTGGCTGTGTCAAACAAAGTGGAGCAAAACATGTAAGTTCAGAACACCCCTGCTCTGGCGCAACAAAACCCAAGGAAAACAGCGTAATAATCATTGATGAGCCAAGTACGATTGCATGTTGCATCTGTATCATTCCCTTACTCGGGCAGTAAACCGTACTGCCACAATTCTAAATCTTGTCGAAGCCCATTTATTTCAGATGATAACTCTGCATAATTAAGTTCACGGGCATCGGCAAGGTATGCATAATCACCAAGGTTTAAATCATCAAGTAAATATGCTTCTTCTTCGGCGCTTAACAATTGACTTTCTTGTATCGCAACTTTGGTTACAACGCGAGGTGTTGAATGAACGTCCATTCGTATCGCAACAAGGACTGCAAAAACAACGCACGCTGCAAAAGCAAGGCGTTGCACCTTGACTGGAAAACCAACGCGACCAATAACAGGTGATTTATCTTGTAGTTCATGGAGCGACGCTGCCATGACTCGGTCTTCAAGCCCAACTGGAATTTGTACGTTTGTTGCTTCGATGAGAGCGGTGTGGAATTCAGGGGCCGCTAACATTGGCGCTGAGGCAGCCATCACACGATCAGCTAGTCCCGAGGGCGGATCCACGTGTGTTGCTTCGTCAAGTAAGACAGAAGTCTTCTGGTCTAACATTGGAGCCGAGGTGGCCATCACGCGTTCAGCAAGACCTTCGGGAGCATGTGTGTCAGAAAGCATCTTGGAAAGAGCATCTTCCATCTTTTGCTCTTGGGAGTCGAATTGTCGGTTCTCGTTTTTCATATCACGTATAGGGTGAACGCCCCACCTATGAGGTTGATTGCCCCTTCACAGCATCATTTTCTTCTTTGCTAGCACAATCTATAAAAGTTCTCAATTTTGCCAAAGCTCTATGTTGGCGGGCCAAAACCGTGCCCAGTGGCTCTCCAAGGACGTCGGCGATCTGCTTGTAACTCAGGCCGGCAGAGTGCCGCATGTGGATAATGTCCTGATCTGCACTTGAGAGCTGCCTTATAGCCTCTCTAAGGCGAGCAATTTGGTTCTGTGTTTCATCTGCTTCTGCGAGATCTGGGTCGCTCACACCGCTTGCTAGCACGCCGATCATCTCATTTTCCATTGGAACAGCATGTCTTTTTCGACGCCGCATCTCGTCCCTGAGGCGATTTACGGCTATTTGAAAGAGCCAAGAGACAAATTTTCCTGATTCTGTGTAATCAGCAAGTTTCGCAGCAACGGTACAGAACGTAGATTGCGTGATCTCTTCGGCAAGTTCATCATCACCACATTTTGACTTCAAAAGTGCAAAAACACGGTAAGAATATGCATCAACGATTTTTCTCCACGCAGATTCATCACCCTTGGATGCTGCTGCAAGCGTATCGTGAAGTTCTTGTTTTTCGAGTGAAATTGACATAAATGAGAAGCGACGTATTGGGAAACGATTGAGAACTTATCAGATTGCTCGGTTTTTTGTGATGCCCTTCTCTATGAACATCTCTACAATTCGCCACTTGATGGACTCAATCACCACATTTGCCCAAAATTGGTATCCAATTTCGCTCATTGCTGGCGTTCTCCTTCTCATTCTAGGAGGAAATTTACTCGTTGAGGGTGGTGTCGCAATCGCCAAGCAACTTGGCGTTAGTACCCTTGTGATTGGTCTTACCATTGTCGCATTCAGCACGAGTTCGCCCGAGTTAGCTCTTAACGCCGTTGCATCATGGAATGGACATGGAGACTTGTGTTTTGGAAATATCATTGGATCAAACATTGCAAACATTGGTTTGGTTCTCGGGATAGGTGCCTTGATTTGTAAATTGCCTGTCACTGGGCAAATTATCAAATGGGAATTCCCTTGGCTCGTCGCCGTCACTTTCATTGTATTTTTGTTCGCTCTATTTGCTTCTTTCGCTTGGATGCCAACTTCGTTGCAAAGTTTAGGATTGCCATGGGCCATTCTTCTACTGGTGTTGTTTTGTTTTTCAATGTGGAAGTGGTTTCAACTTGGGAGAGGAGAATCGGAAGTTGCAAAACAAAGCGATGATGTCACACCAGACCCTCAGTGTTCAAAAACTGCAGCGTGGGTCATGTTGCTTGGCGGGTTAATTCTCCTAGGCGTTGGGGGAAAGGCGACTGAAATAGGTGCTGTTTCATTGGCTACCAAAATTGGCATAAGCCAAATTGTCATTGGTGGTACTGTTGTTGCGATCGCAACAAGTTTGCCAGAAGTTGTCACGACAATTATCGCAGCGAGAAAAAACCATCCTGACCTTGCTGTTGGAAATGTCGTTGGTTCTAACTTATTTAATGTGTTGTTTGTCCTCCCAATTACAATGCTCATTACTCCAGTTGCAATTCCAAGTGGACCGGATCCGTGGATATACCTTGGAGCAATGTTGATATTCACACTTCTTGCTTGGATAATGACGAGAGATGAACGTGTAAAAACAAGAGAAGGTGGACTTCTCCTTACTCTCTACGTATGTTTCCTCATTGGTATCACGATCTGGAAATCTATGAGTTAGATCGTTAAATCGTTAAGTCACTAAAGTCGTCATCGGCAAATGGGTCTTTAGAAGAACCTTGTGGGACAACAGCAGCAAAACTACCATCTCCTCCTGGAGACGTCGCATCTGACCGATCGTAAAATCTTGTACAACTTGCCTCCCACGTCAACTTAATTGTCCCAGTTGGTCCATTTCGTTGTTTTGCAACAATCAATTCTGCAAGCGAATGTTTGTCTTCATTCTCTGCCATCCAATCTTGGTCGTTCATGTGGTAGTACGATTCGCGATGTAACATCGTGACAACGTCAGCGTCTTGTTCGATCGATCCAGATTCACGAAGGTCACTCATCCTAGGCCGGTGCCCCTCACGTTGTTCCGCAGCTCGGTTTAGCTGGCTTAAGCAAATCACTGGAACGTTCAGTTCCCTAGCTAGCGCTTTAATACCACGACTAATTTCACTGACTTCTTGTTGGCGAGACTCTGCACGCTTGCCACTGGTCATCAATTGCATGTAGTCAATAACAACAGCACCAATATCGTGTGATTGTTTTAATCTTCGAGCCTTTGCACGCAACTGCATGATCGAAAGCCCGGGTGTATCGTCAATGTAAAAAGGTGATTGCATCAATTCGTCACATGCGCGAATAATTGCTTGCATGTCACTTTCACTCAACATGTTTCGGCGAAGTTTGTGACCCGAAACTGCAGCTCTTGAACTCAGCAAACGCTGTACTAATTGTTGACGGCTCATTTCCAAACTAAACATTCCAACGGGAGTTCCTGCCATCACCATATTTTCAGCAATATTCAGGGCAAGTGCAGTCTTACCCATTGAAGGACGGGCAGCCACGATAATCATTTCGCCGGGTTGTAATCCACTGGTAATTTCATCAAGGTCGGTATAGCCCGAAGCAACTCCGGTGATGACACGGCCATCGTTCTTTTCAATTTGTTCAATTGCCTCGTTGAGCAACTGCTCAAGTGACTCTGCGTGCCGT
Organism: Phycisphaerae bacterium; assembly: GCA_018656645.1. Lineage (GTDB taxonomy): Bacteria > Planctomycetota > Phycisphaerae > Phycisphaerales > SM1A02. Next base: position 968 of record JABHZL010000123.1, on the reverse strand, counting down.
TGCTCTGATTGCTGGGCAATACTAAAAATTCGGCTTTCGGCGGAATTCAGAACTTCTTGTGGTTCGTCCGGCATCGAATATGCATCTTGCAAAATACTCCCCGCCGCTGCGATAAGTTGCCGGATGACTGATTTTTCCTTCACGAGGCGGGCGTAATGCGTAGCGCTCGCTGCACTCGGAACAGCGTTTGCAACCTCGAGAAGGTATTCGACCCCACCCACAGCTTCAAGAATGCCTCGATCAGCAGCTAATTGCTGCAATTGCACGAGATCAACAGTGGAAAACTTGTTGTACAACTCCACCATGACATCGAAAATGAGGCCATTGGCCTTATTGAAAAAATCATTTGCCCCGTTAATCACTAGTTGTACATCGTTCAAGACTGAAGGATCAATGAGTACAGACCCAAGCAAACTTGCTTCAGCTTCTACGGCGTTGGGCTGCCTGCCATCGAGCAACTGCCCGATCGCTTCGGTCTTAGCCCTTGGGGCATGTGACTCTTTTGTTTTGTATTGATCGCCCATCCTTGAGCACCTTACATTGGGTTTTCATTGTGTGGATACAAACGACAGATCATCCACATATTAAGCACATCGGTTGAGAATCCGATCACCCCCACAAAAGAAATATGTGTCTTACACCGAGGCAACTTGTGGTGCGGAAGGAGTGACGGTCTCGACAACTGGCATATCAGTTAAGTCGCGAGGAAAGTCGACAGCAGATTTCATTATTTTTCCCGGTTTAAATTTCACCGTACGCCTCGCAGGTACTGGAACGCGTTCGAGTGTCTTTGGATTTTGTGCCATTCTCGGCGCACGTTCATTCAATTCAAAAACTCCAAAATTGCGAAACTCCAAACGATTTCCCTCGCTTAATTCCTTGATTACATCATCCAAGAATGTTTGAACTATGAGACGAACATCATTTCTTTTAAATCTTGTTTCGTCTGCAATTCTATCGATTAAATC
>JABHZL010000059.1 GCA_018656645.1 Phycisphaerae bacterium | reverse complement strand
CGACCGATTCGCCAACTTTAACTTCAATACGAGCCTTTGCAGGCAAGTGGTGGAAGTCAAGCGTACGTCCATCATCATCTTGGATAAGAATTTGAGGATGTAAATCGCCAGTATGTTCAGTCACGATCAATTCGATATTGCCTTTACTTTCTTCTTGTCGCAGTGTTGTACCGAGTTCAATGTCTTGGAAGACAATTTTACCGGTTTTTTCTGCAAGAATTGGCGTACGGTGAGGATCCCATTCAACAAGGATGTTGCCCTTCTTAACTTTCGTGCCAGAAGCAATTCGAACAGTAGCACCGTATGGAATGCGGAACGCATTATCAAGTTCGCGTCCCTTATCATCAACAATGATCAATTCACCTGTTCGTTTGAGAACGATGAGGTGCCCGTTATCATTATCTGGAAGTGGAACTTCGTTGCAGTCGCGTAGCATCATTGTTCCTGATTGCGTGGCTTTGTAATTTGTTTCAACAAATTCACGGGATGCAACACCACCTGTGTGGAATGTACGCATGGTTAATTGTGTACCTGGTTCACCAATAGACTGTGCAGCAATTGTGCCAACCGCCATGCCTTCTTCAACAAGATCACTTGTTGAGAGGTCATTGCCGTAACAAAGTGCACAGCAACCACCGGGAGATTCACACGTGAGTGGTGATCGAACTTGCACTGCATCAATATTGAGTTTGCTTAGTGCCTCAGCAATGCTATCGTCAATGATCTGCTTGTCAGCAACAATCGTTGTGTCAGTGACAGGGTTCATGATTGTCTGCATGCTAGTGCGACCTTTGATGAGGTCATGGAGTGGAACGTGTACCTCGTCACCCTTATATACAGCTCGTTTTGTAACGCCACGTTTTGTTCCACAGTTGAATTCATTGACAACAACGGATTGTGCGACGTCGTACAATTTGCGGGTGAGGTAACCAGAGTCAGCAGTTTTCAATGCCGTATCAGCCAAACCTTTTCGTGCACCGTGTGTGGATGAGAAGTATTCAAGAACATTCAAGCCTTCTCGGAAGTTTGCTCGAATTGGCGTTTCAATAATTTCGCCACTTGGTTTCGTCATCAAACCTCGCATGCCTGCAAGTTGTTGCATTTGGCTAATGTTGCCACGAGCGCCTGAGGTCGACATAAGGTACACAGGGTTGAGATACCTGAGACCGTCTGCAGAGCCGATCACGCATTCTGAATTATCAGATGGGTTACGGCGATCTAGTTCAAGTGTCTTAATGAGTTCGCCAGTGAGTGATTCGCGGCAGTGTGACCAAAGGTCAAGTAACTGGTTGTGACGTTCTTGATTGGTAATCGCACCAGCTGCAGTTGCGTCTTCAATACGGTCAACTTTTGTTTGCGTTTTATCAATCAACTCTTGTTTTGTTGCAGGAATCCGCATGTCAGTAATGGCAATGGAAATACCAGACCACGTAGCAGTTTTAAATCCAATTTCTTTCATGTCATCAAGAAGCGTTAGCGTTCCTGCTCGTCCAATGATGTCATACGTGTCGTCGATAACACGGCTGCAACCCTTTTTCGTGAGCGTGCAGTTATAGAACGGCATGCCTTGGGCTAGAATTTCACAGAAGAGAATGCGACCTACCGTTGTGACGATACGAGCATTTTCTGGCATTGGAGCAATTTCACCCTTTTCCTCACTTACAAAGGTGGGGTAGCGGGGAAGACGAACTTGGATTCGTTCTTGCAAAGAAATTCGATCAAAGTCATACGCGAGCAACGCTTCTTGGGCGTTGCGGAACTTCATAAGTTCGTTATCTTCGCGAGTGTCGTTGTCGTCCATGTGCGTTAAAAAGTAGACACCCATGACGATGTCTTGACTTGGTGAAACGAGTGGGTTGCCATGTGCGGGCGAGAAAATGTTATTCGTCGCAAGCATAAGGACCTGTGTTTCAGCTTGCGCTTCAACAGAAAGCGGCAAGTGGACCGCCATTTGGTCACCATCGAAGTCAGCATTAAAGCCAGTACATACAAGTGGGTGAAGGGTAATCGCTTTGCCTTCAACAAGTACAGGTTCAAACGCTTGAATACCCATACGGTGCAAGGTAGGAGCACGGTTGAGCATGACAGGGTGTTGATAAATAACTTGTTCAAGAATATCCCAAACTTCTGGTTCACGACGATCAAGCATGCGTTTTGCAGATTTAATTGTGTCTGCTAAACCTTGTTCTTTGAGCCGTCGAATAATAAATGGCTGGAATAATTCCAATGCAATTTTCTTTGGAAGACCACACTGGTTGAGTTTGAGTTCTGGACCAACAACGATGACGGATCGCGCGGAATAATCTACACGTTTACCGAGCAAGTTTTCTCTGAAGCGACCTTGCTTACCCTTGATCATGTCAGTGATTGACTTGAGTGGTCGGTTTGAACTACCTAAAACGGGACGTCTACATCGTCCGTTATCGAACAATGCGTCAACTGCTTGTTGCAACATTCGCTTTTCGTTGCGAATGATGACTTCTGGAGCGTTAAGATCCATCAATTTCTTGAGACGATTGTTTCGATTGATAATTCGCCTGTATAGATCGTTGAGGTCGCTTGTTGCAAAGTTGCCTGATTCTAGAAGGACGAGAGGGCGTAATTCTGGAGGAATAACGGGAACGACTTCAAGAATCATCCATTCCGGGTTGTTGTTGCTGCCTCGAAGTTGTTCTACGAGTTTCAACCGCTTTGCGAGGTCTTTTGTCTTCTGTTTTGATCGAGTTGCGGCGAGATCCTCACGAAGTTGTTGAGCAAGTTCGCAAAGGTCAGTTGATTCAATGAGTTCTCGCACAGCATCAGCGCCCATGACGGCGCGGAAAGGTCCGTATCCACCTTTGGTCGTGATTTCACGATACTCATCTTCAGTGATAACTTCTCTGTATTCCTTTTCGGTATCTCCTGGATCAAGTACAACGTAATCTTGGAAGTAAATGATCTTTTCAAGATCAGATGTTTTCATGCCAAGGAGCGTACCCAAACGACTTGGCAGTGCTTTGAAGAACCAGATGTGAACTACAGGCGCAGCCAAGTTGATATGCCCCATGCGTTTTCTTCGAACACGCGAGTGACATACCTTGACACCACAGCGGTCGCAGATGATGCCTTTATACTTGGTGCCTTTGTACTTCCCGCAACCACATTCGTAATCACGTTCAGGCCCAAAAATTCGTTCACAGAAAAGACCGTCCTTCTCAGGTCGATACGTTCTGTAGTTGATTGTCTCAGGTTTTTTGACTTCGCCAAAACTCCAACTGCGAATATCGCTGGGGCTTGCGAGACCAATTCGTACTGATCCATAGTCGTTTACTTTATCAAAGATGTTTTCAGACATTCTTTTTTCTTCCATCTACAAGAGTAGTTGATGTGCGTAGTTCAGATAAAAGGCAGCGCCTTACTGTCACAGCAAACTGCTGCTATCAGGTTGGTCCTTCTCAAGTTCAATGTTCATACATAGACCGCGAATTTCGTGGCAAAGAACATCGAATACAACAGGCATACCTGCTTCGAGAACGTTAGTGTTTTTCACCATGGAGTCGTAGATTTTGGTGCGACCATCAACATCATCACTTTTTACAGTGAGGAGTTCTTGGAGCGTGTACGCTGCACCGTAACCTTCGAGTGCCCAAACTTCCATTTCACCAAATCGTTGGCCACCTGTTCTGGCTTTGCCGCCAAGTGGTTGTTGCGTGATCAGGCTGTAAGGGCCGGTTGAACGTGCGTGGATTTTGTCATCAATTAAGTGATGCAATTTCAACATGTACATGACTCCAACAGATGTTGGCTGCTTGAATGCATCGCCTGTGCGACCATCATGCAATTGTACTTTTCCGCCAAATGGGATTCTTGCCATGATGTCTCTTGGACCACCTGGGTTATTACCAGTTGCTTCAAATTCAGCACAACGACCTTCTACGTACTCGTTGGCTTCATCAATTGCTCCGAGAACTTCTGATTCAGTTGCACCGTCGAAGACTGGTGTGACTGCTTGGAAGCCTAGAACTTTCGCTGCCCACCCGAGGTGTAATTCAAGGAGTTGGCCAACGTTCATACGCGAAGGCACACCGAGTGGGTTGAGCAAAATGTCAACAGGCGTACCGTCTTCAAGGAATGGCATATCTTCCTCAGCAACAATACGTGCGATCACACCTTTGTTACCGTGTCGACCAGCCATCTTGTCACCGACAGAAATTGCTCGCTTGTTTGCGAGATAGACAACAGTCTTTTCAAGCACACCTGAAGCAAGTTCGTCACCACGCTTCATGTGTGCAAGTTTTCGTTCTTTTTCCGTTTCGATTGTTTGAATTCGTGGCCAATATCGATTGTGTATTTTGAACGCTTTTTCTTTTGCGTCCTTTGAACCTTTGATCCACTTCTCTGAGAAGTTCTCAATTTGTTCAAGAATAACCTCAGGGATGTCAGACATGCCCACTTTTTGACGAGTGGCAGAGTCAACCATTTCAGTACCGATGATGAGGTTCATTTGGCGAACCATTTCTCGGAAGAGTGAAATTGCTTCTGCGTTCATTTCTTCTTCATATGCTTCCATCTTGCGTTTGAGCTCAACTTTTTGCTCATCATCAAGATGCATACGGCGGCTGAAGTGGCTTGAGCCAATGACAACACCGCTGCTGCCTGCTGGAACTGTCAAAGATTCATTCTTTACATCTTCGCCGGCACGGCCAAAGATGGCATGTAAAAGTTTTTCTTCTGGTGTGAGTTCATTCTTGCTTTTAGGAACAACCTTGCCAACAAGGATATCACCAGGCCCAACACGTGCGCCGTTACGGATGACACCATCTTCGTTCAGGCTCATGAGTTGTTTTTCTGAAACATTAGGAATGTCACGTGTAAATTCTTCTTTACCAAGTTTGGTATCGCGAACTTCTACAGTGAACGAATCGATATGTATAGATGTAAATGTGTCATCTTTGACAAGACGTTCAGAGATGACGATCGCGTCTTCAAAGTTGTATCCGTCAAATGTGTTGAATGCAACAAGGACATTTTTGCCGATTGCAAGTTCGCCGTTGACTGTGGAAGCGCCATCTGCAATGATTTGACCTTCAGTCACTTTTTCGCCAATTTTCACAATAGGTTTTTGTGATTGGCACGTGCGTTCGTTTAATCGCTGGAATGTTTTGAGTGAGTATTCATCTGCATCATCAATGAGAATGCGTTGACTATCAACGTATGTGATTGTGCCGCTTCGTTTTGCTTTCACGAGAAGGCCTGAGTCCTTACCCACAAATTGTTCCATGCCTGTTGCTACTGAAGGAGCCTGTGGAATGATCAAAGGCACAGCTTGGCGTTGCATGTTTGAACCCATCAATGCACGGTTTGCATCGTCGTGTTCAAGGAATGGAATGAGTGAAGCCGAGATGCCAACAAGTTGTTTTGGAGAAATATCGATGTATTCAATATCTTCTGGGTTGACTTGTGTAACGTCGCCACTGCGACGTGCGATCACGTGGTCTGATGAAATTTTACTAGATTCATCAAGAACTTCTGTAGGTGCAAGGACAGTGTTGATCTCTTCGTCAGCACGAAGAAGTTTAACGTCATCCGTTGCTTTAAGATTTTTAACAGTTCGGTATGGAGTTTGAATAAATCCGTACTCGTCAATACTTGCGTAAATGCCAAGTGAAGCGATCAAACCAATGTTTGTGCCTTCAGGCGTTTCAATCGGACAGATTCGTCCGTAGTGAGAAACGTGGACGTCGCGAACATCAAAACCAGCGCGTTTGCGGTTTAGACCGCCTGGTCCGAGTGCTGAGAGCCTACGTTCGTGTACGATCATTGAGAGTGGGTTTGTTTGGTCAACAACCTGTGAAAGTTCACTGCGTCCGAAGAAGAAATCGATCGCAGAACTAACTGCTTTTGAGTTCACAAGATCAGCAACTTTTGCAAGTTCCTCTGGATCTTTTACACTCATTCGCTCTTGCACAGTTCGGCGAAGTTTTAGGAAACCTTTTCGCATTTCTTCAACAGCAAGTTCATCAAGTGTTCGAAGTCGGCGGTTACCGAGGTGATCGATATCATCGACTCTTGCGCCTTCTTTTCTGCTGCGAAGATCGTGAATGTAACCAACCGCTGCAAGGAAATCCTCTGCACGGAGATGCATGACATCTTCAGAAACGTCCATATCGAATTTTCGATTGATGCGGAAACGACCAACTTTACCTAAACGGTATCGATTGTCGTCAAAGAACTTTTCAGCAAAAAGTTGACGTGCTTTTTCAACTTGGGGTGGGTTGCCTGGGCGAAGGCGGCCGTAAATTTTAAGAAGGGCGGCTTCGTGTTCGGTTGCATCTGCAAGGAAGTCGAGTTTTTCGATTGCAAGTGTATTCAAGATAAGCGGGTCTGCAGGATCTGCAATAACAGAAATTTTCTTGATTGGTGATGCAAGAATTGCTTCAAGTGCGTCACCGATTGGTTGGCCGACTTTGCAGAGTTCTTCACCAGTTTCAGCATCGAGGATGTGCTCTGCTGAGTAGTATTCTGGCTTCAGTTTGTTTACTGAAATTTCTTTGATATCATAAAAATAGTCAAGGATTTTCTCAGTAGAACTGAATTCTTCGTCTAGGGCACGTAGGAAAGTTGTTGCAGCAATTTTTGCAGATTGGTCAATCTTCATTGCTAAAACATCTTTTTTGGTCACTTCGATTTCGATCCACGAACCGCGTTCAGGAATGATGCGTGCCTTGTGAAGTTGCCTATCGCCAATATCTTCAAGGAGGTGGAAGTCAATTCCAGGTGAACGGTGAAGTTGGTTGACAATGACTCGTTCAGAACCATTGACGATAAACTCGCCTCCACCAATCATGTATGGAATTTCACCGAGATAAATTTCTTCTTTGATGACTTCTGCAACTTCGTCACGAACAAATTGCACGCCGATGCGGAACGGCAAGCCGTATGTCCTTCGGAGTTCTTTGCATTCTGCTGTGGTGTATCGGGGTTCCTCTAACTTGTAATAGAGATATTCAACCCGCATCGAACCATCGTATGATTCAATAGGAAATACTTCTCTGAGTAATCCTTCAAGTCCGATTGGTTCCCGTTCTAGTGGATCGCAATCTTCTTGGATGAGTTTGCTATATGCTCTTCCTTGAACTTGTGTTAGATTTGGTACCGGAATTGCATCTCCGCGTTTCGCGAAGTTGCGTATCGTGTTCGTCGCCATAAAGTAACCTCACAACTGAGCCCACATCGTGCTTTATTTGCACTTGATGTCTCGTTAAAGTGTGCTTTTGCTTATTTATTCGTTCATGTTGAGCCGCGACCGCCGCTGCCGAGCATCGTAGGGTATCCCCACAAGCCGATTCTTACAACTCGATTGAGCCAAAAACTTTAAATAATTTGCAAAAAAAGAGGTTTTTTTGCAAATATGCACTTGGGGCGGATTTGGACCTGTTGCCAGTCCATCGTAAAAAATGGCCCGCAAAGTGAATTGCAGGCCATTTTTGTGATTGATCAGATGATCGAAATTACTTGATACTGACACTTGCTCCAGCTTCTTCAAGTTTAGTCTTAATATCGTTGGCCTCATCCTCAGTGCACTTTTCTTTGAGTGCCTTAGGTGCTTCGTCAACGAGACCTTTTGCTTCCTTGAGGCCAAGACCAGTGATTTCACGGACAACCTTGATTACTGCGATTTTCTTTTCGCCAGCAGCTTCAAGAACAACGTCGAACTCTGTTTGTTCGTCAGCGCCACCACCGCCACCATCAGCAGGGCCAGCCATCATGACTGCGCCACCAGCGGCAGGTTCGATACCGTAGGTATCCTTCATGTAATCAGCTAAATCGACTGCTTCGGTAAGGGTAAGTCCTGCGATTTCATCGCCGATTTTGCTTACTTTTGCATCAAATTCCTTTGTTGCTGTTGCTTCTTCGCTCATAATATTCGTACTCCAATAAAATTTCATGCGTGGGAGAGGAGCCGCCCTGTGCGACTTTTAACCCCAAGGGGCCAGTCCCTAACGCGATGTCATATAGTTCTTTATGCAATCTTCTCGATTGTTTTTCCATCTTCTAGCATAGAAGACATTTCTTTTACGATGCCAACGACATTGCCCCCTGGGCTGGTTGCTGCTTTGACAACATTGCCGCCTGGGGAGAGTAGAAGTTGGACGACAGTGCCTTGGGCTTCTTCTTTGGTGGGGAAATTGCTGAGACGTTTCACGCCTTCAGTTCCCTCAAAAAATTGACCGTCAAGCACAGCCGCTTTAAGTTCTAATTTCTTGATTTTCTTGGCCCAATCCACAAGATTTCTCGCTACATCGACGACGGAATTTCCTCCGAATGCGATCGCGGTAGGACCTTCAATATATTCCGTAAGTCCTTCTAAATCAGTCCCTTGCATTGCTGATTTTGCAAGTGAATTCTTTAAAACGGTAATGTGAATATCCTTATTAAGGAGATCAACACGTAACTCATTATTCGTAGTTGCTTCAATACCGCGGATATCGATTAAGAGCCCACTTGATACGCCGTCGAAGCGTCGCTTGTATTCGGCAACAATCATTTGTTTGACTGGTTTACTCATTGGTCATTTTTCCTCTCTTGGATTAGACGTCGATTCGCACGCTTGGCGTCATCGTACCGCTTATGACACATTTTTTGACATAATCACCTTTGACAGCCGCTGGGCGTGCTTTGGTGATCAAATTGATAAAGAAATTGAGGTTTTCGACGAGGTCTTCCTCTGAAAAACTCATTTTTCCAACAACGCAGTGGATATTTCCACCATCATCATTGCGATATTCAACTTTACCTGCAGCAAATTCTGCAACCGCAGTCTCAAAGTCTGCTGCCACAGTGCCTGCTTTTGGTGATGGCATGAGACCTTTTGGACCAAGTGCACGACCTAATTTGCCGACAAACCGCATCATATCTGGGGTTGAAATAGCAACATCAAAATCGAGCCAACCGCCTTCAATCTTTTTGACGAGATCTTCGCCACCAGCCTCTACAGCTCCTGCAGCTTTGGCTGCATCTGCTTTATCACTTGGGCAAAAGCAAACTACTCTTGCCGATCGACCGACACCCTTTGGCATGGAGACAGCGCCGCGGAGTTGTTGATCTGCTTGACGTGGATCGATCGAGAGGTGCATTGCGATCTCTACAGCTTGATCGAACTTTGTAGCAGGAAAGGACTTAAGAAGTTTTATGGCATCCGTTACTTGGTGCTTTTCTTTGCCTTTTTCAGCGATTTCAACTGCTGCTTTATTTCTTTTTGTAAGTTTTGGCATTGTTATGCGCCCTCCACAGTGATGCCCATGGACCTTGCGGTGCCAGCGATGATTTTCATGGCTGATTCGATGCATGCAGCATTGAGATCTTCCATTTTTTCTTCAGCAATCGACTTCAACTGATCTTGCGTTACTGAACCAACTTTGTCGGTGTGGGGAACGCCGGATCCTTTTGGAACGCCTGCAGCGACTTTGAGTAGCTCAGCAGCTGGAGAAGATTTGATTTCGATATCAAATGATCGATCAGCATAAAGCGTGACAATACAGCCAACGACTTTGCCGCCTAGTTCTTTCGTTCGATCATTAAATAACTGTATAAATTGACCTGGGTTGACGCCATTAGCACCAAGAACTGGTCCCAGAGGTGGTGCAGGGGTTGCCTGTCCACCAGGCGCGAGCACCTTAAATACTTTTTCTACACGTTTGGCCATCTGTGATTTCTCCTGCCTGCCACCAATGCCAGATTGTCTACGAGACGGTCTTTGAAGCGAACTCGGCCAGAGGTCGCGGCACAGTGGTCATAACGGTTTTCTTTCGAGCCACGCATCATAGCAATTTCCACAGAGTTGGGCAACTCAGTCTGAGCGTGGGTCAAATATTTAGGGCTTCTGATACATTGCTAGTAATGAGCGAAGGTACCGATCTCCAGTTAAAGACTATTCATGGTCCAGAAAACCTCACTTTGGCGTTAAGTGGGGACAAAATGCTAACAATTGGCAGGCGGCCTGAGCATGATCTTATTTTGGCATCCGGCGCGACAGTATCTAGAGATCACGCTTTTCTTACTCCACACCAAGTTGGTAAGAGTAGAAAGTGGACGCTTCAAGACAATGGTTCGCGACATGGAACTACCCTCAATGGTGTTAGGTTAGAGCCTAATCGTGGAGTTTCTATCAGAGCTGGTGATTTGATTGTCATTGAACCATTCACTTTTCAAGTTGTAGATCCACATCAAAAACGAAATTTAACCCAGACAATTGACGATTCATTACATGCGACTGGGGCATCAATACGCCGCATTGAAAAAACACAGGGTGGTGGCTTAGCCCACGAAAAATTGAGGGCACTATTGACTTGCAGTAGAGAAATTCACGAAGCGGGTTCAGAGGTAGCAATGGCGGCAGCAGTTGCTGAAGCAGCAGCAGCTGCAACTGCATTTGGAAATGTTGCCATTGTCAAGCCAGCTGGTTCTGAAGGCATGGTCGAAGTACTCGCAACGAAGGGTCGCATTGTGAACGATGGTGTTCCTAATATTAGCCGATCTCTTCTTGATGCAGCCCTTGAAGGCGAACCCGTTCGGTTTCAACGAACGGAAGTAGTTGATGATCAAGCGCAGTCGATCATGCAATATTCGATCGAAGAAGCGCTTTGTGTTCCAATTATGCTCGGGCATGCAGTAGCTGGCTGTATCTACTTAGATAACCGCGATGGACAACTTCAAGGCCAGCATGTGATGGATGATGTTGAGTTTTGTACTGGTCTTGCAGAAATAACTGCACTTGCAATGTCGAACTTGATGCGTGTTGACATTGAAAGACGCCATGCCGAAGAACGGCAAGGGTTATTACTCGGAACTGTTGGAGCTCTCGTTGCTGCAATCGATGCGAAAGATACCTACACACAAGGTCACTCGGTACGTGTTGCGTGGTTATCTAAAACACTTGCTGAGGCAGTCGGTGTACAAGTCACAACCCTCGAAGAAATTCACATTTGTGGTTTGGTACATGACATTGGAAAAATAGGTATTCCAGAAGCGATTCTTCGAAAAGCAGGTAAATTAACCGACGACGAATATGACAGAATTAAGCAACATCCTGTCATTGGCGAAAAAATTCTTGCAGGTGTACCACAGCTTTGCACAGTGCTTCCGGGTGTTCGTTCCCATCATGAGCGATGGGATGGCAGGGGCTATCCAGATGGAACCAAGGAAAAAGACACGCCATTCTTTGGCCGTTTACTAGGAGTTGCAGATGCTTTTGATGCAATGTGTTCTTCAAGAGCATACCGAGAAGGGCTTGATCGAGGAGAAGTTTTAGAGGAAGTTCAAAAATGTTCTGGTTCACAATTTGATCCTGAACTTGTTGAAGTTTTTCTAACGCTTGATTTTTCTGAGTATGATCAAATGATCGCTAAACATACGTCTCAAAATCCTTTGTAACGCAACGCGAGTTCACAAAACATTTTTACGCATGTTGGAATCACGTTGTCGTTAAAGTCAAAGTCTGGTTGGTGTAGTGATGGCATTTGTTCTTTGCCTTCAGGTAGCAGCCCGACCATGAAAAAACAAGAAGGAACTTCTTTGCAGTAGTAAGAGAAATCTTCACCGCCCATAACTGGTGCTGGGAATTCTCCAACTTGTTCTTCAGGTAAAACCGAATTCGCAGTTTCAAAAAAGTGCGTAACTGCATGTTTATCATTTCGAGTAACAGGGTAACCATCGACAAGTGCGACTTCAGCAGTGCAGTTGTGTGCAGCTGCGATTGACTCGGCGATTTCTTTGACTCTCCGTTTTGCCATTTTGCCAGTAGAATCCTGCAAAAAACGAATAGTACCTGTGATATCCACATTGCTTGGAATGATATTGTGTGTAGTGCCACCATGGATTTGTGTCAACGAAACAACAAGTGAATCAAGTGGGTCTGTGTTCCTTGAAACAATTTGTTGCATCGAAGTAATCACATTTGCTGCACAAAGAATTGGGTCGTGACTAAAGTGTGGAAACGCAGCGTGCCCACCTGTTCCAGTAATTTTAATGTTCACGCCAATATCAGAAGCAAGGACTGGTCCAACACGTGTTTGAACATGATTCTCTTTGCACTGTGGCCAGCCATGCAATCCGTACATCACTGCAACCTTCGGTCCAATACAAGATCCATCAAGGCATCCATCCTCGACCATTCTTTTGCCGCCGCCGCCACCTTCTTCGGCAGGTTGAAAAACGAATGTGACTGGATGAGGCAATGCTGATTCTTTTGCAAGTTCAGATAAAACTTTTGCAACACCAATAAGAATTGTTGTATGTCCGTCGTGCCCACATGCGTGCATGCATCCTTCGTGCAATGATTTCCAATCGAATGTATTGATTTCAGTAATCGGTAAAGCGTCGATATCTGCACGCAGGCCAACAGCTTCGTTTCCCTCTCCGTCGATATGCCCAAGTACGCCTGTGCCACCAGCAAGATTGTCAATAAAAGAAACATCAGCGTGTGCCAGTTCTTTCTTAATCAGTTCACTTGTGCGGGTTTCTTCGTATCCAAGTTCAGGATGTGCGTGAAGATCGTGCCGAATCTTAATGAGTTCGGGCAAGATAGTATTGATGCAATTGTCGATTTTTTCAGAAAGGTTCATGACTTTAGCGGGGATAAATCCCGTTCCTCTCGTTGTTCGTTGACCCAAGCCAATGCTTGTTTGTCGTGGGCTATTAGTTTTACAATTTGCGATGATGATAGAGAAGCGCACGCAGCAGTTGCTGCGAGATCAAAATCAAAAGCAAACAGTAAATCAAGCGATTCTGCAAGAAGGTGGGGGTAGTCGCGGTGCTTGGGATTGATTGGAAGTTGTTCGCCCTGTTGCCTTTCTCTCCATAAATCGCTGCAGGTCCATTTGCGCGTGTCTATTTTGCGTCTGAGAATGATCGCAAGTGTTCTCCGTAAACGTGAAACCGAGAGCGTTCTATTCTCACTCTGCCTTCTTCTCTCAGTTGCAGTACCCGTAATATCTGTTGGGACATGTGTTGCAGTGCATGCAGTTGCTTTGCGATTTCTGTGTTGACCGCCTGGTCCGCCGGTTCTACCAAATGAAAGTGAAACTTCTTTAAGTAAATTCTCTTCACTCATCATTGCAGGGTGATCGCCTTCGATGAATCGGTGGCCTTTTGGAATAAAATCTTCAATTGGTGGCAAAGCGGTTTGATTACGGCGACCATTTTTGTTTGTGTTTGTAGTTCTCATGATGCGATCCCCCTAGGACTAGCTGTCAATTCTAAGTTAGCAAACTGACTGTTGGAAAAAAGGTGCCAACCTAAGCCAGCGACCATCGCGGCATTGTCGACACAGTACGAAAGCTCTGGAATGTGTAATTGGAGTTGCTCTTGATCAGCAAGTGAGAGAAGGTGTTGGCGAAGTCGTGAGTTTGCCAAGACGCCGCCACCAGCAATGATGCAGTTAATTTTATGACTCGTGATTGCTTCTTTGACGCCACGAAGAATAGTGTCAACAACAGCTTCTTGGAACGATGCTGACCAATCATTTTTTTCTTGCTTGCTCAGAGAAGATGCAACTCTTGGGAAAACAGTTTTTCCATTCTCTCTCTTGGGGTTGCCACGAACACCATACAGAAGTGCTGTTTTTAACCCGCTAAACGAAAAATCAGCATCATTGTTTTTTAATCTTGGGCGCGGAAGCCGATGGGTAGCTGTTCCGTGTTGTGCTGCTTCGTCTATCAGTCGTCCACCGGGCCAACCCATTTCTAAGATTGATGCAGCCTTATCAAATGCTTCACCGGCAGCGTCGTCGATTGTTTTGCCTATACATCTTGCAGTTGATGGATTTTCAAGAAGAAGAAGAGAAGTATGCCCCCCAGAAACCACGACCCCAAGTGCGGGATATTCTGGTGTATTACCACTCAGTATTGGAGCCCAAAGATGTGAAAGAACATGATCGACTGCGACAAGTGGTTTGCCAAGTGACCAAGCAAGTGCTTTTGCTGCCGCGACACCAACAAGAAGAGAACCTATTAAACCAGGGCGGTTGCCAACTGCGATGCAATCGATTTCGTGCAAGTTGATGTTTGCTTTTAATATAGCTTGTTGTATGACTGGAAGTATTCTTTCGAGATGCGCGCGGCTCGCAATCTCTGGAACAACTCCACCGTATTCTTGATGGAGTTCATCTTGTGATGCAACGATGTTAGAAATTACATCTGTACCATCTTGCACAACTGCTGCAGCGGTTTCATCACAACTTGATTCAATTCCTAAAATGAGGGTCATGTCACACTACTCTTCTGTTACTTCTTTTTGTTGTGATTCCTCTGCAACGCCCTGCAAAATAGCGACTCGAGTTTCAATTTCTTCTATGGCTTCTAAATGAAGTTCCATTGCTTTAACGAGTTTTTCAAGTTCATCATCAATGCTTGCCGCAACGGGATCATCTTCGCTTAAAGTTGGCCACGCACCATCATTTAGTTTTGCAGTGAATGCTCGTAGTGCTTGGGCGAGTTGGAAGTCGCCTAAAACAGATTCAATCCAATCCGCATCGCCACATCTTGCGTCTTCAGGTTCATTGTTTGTGATGACTCTGTAAGGTTCTGTTGTTTTAATTCGATCTACGTAGTCTTCTATTGGTTCGATGACAACAAGACCATCAGTAGGGTCAACACCCCAAAGCGATTTATCTTCCGTGAGTTTTTTGTCGATCGTCCTGCCAGTGGGCAGGTCGTATCGTGCAACGGTAAGTTTGAGTAAACCACCAGCAATTTCCTGCACTTCTTGCACTGAACCTTTGCCGAAGCTCCGACTGCCAAGAACAACGGCACGGTCATTCCCTTGCAACGCGCCTGCAACGATTTCAGATGCTGAGGCTGAGTTTCCGTTGATGAGAACTAGAATTGGAACTTCGGTAAGAAGTCTTGGAGTAGCCCTTGCACCACTTTGTGGTTTACTCCTACCAGTCACTGAAACAATCTGTCCTTCTTCAAGGAACATGTCAACAACACCAATAGCAGCATCAAGTGCGCCTCCTGGATTATCACGAAGGTCTAACACTAGGCCATGTATAAGCCCATGTTCTTCAAGTTGTGAAAGAGCGTGTTGCAATTCCCCAACGGTTGAACCTGTAAATTGTTTGATTTTTATGTACGCAATTCCCAACTCATCATCAAGGCACCAACTCCACTGTTGGTTTCGGCGGATCAATCCAGAAATAGTTCGAGAGATAATGTGTCCTCGAGTGACTGTGATTTCTTCCTTCTCTCCGTCTGTGTGTCTGACTAGGAGCACAACATCTGTACCTTCGGGGCCAGTAAGTCTGCTGACAAGTTCATGGATTGTCGCATCCGTTGCTTCTTCGCCGTCTATCGATTCGACAATATCTCCAGCAAGAATGCCAGACGTAAGTGCAGGTGATTGCTCCATTGGGCTGACAATCATGAGTTCAAAGCGATCATCGTTTTTTACCATTCTCACTTCTGCGCCAATACCTGCATAATCTCCTTCAAGATCTTTTGTAAAAGTGTCTACTTCTCTAGAAGGAATAAAAACTGAATACGGATCATCGAGTGATTTAAGCATTGCATTGATAGCAGCTTCTTGCATCTCTTTTTCATCTGGTTCTATGACATGGCGATCAACGACAAGTCTGTGGACATCGATGAGGGGATCGTAAAAATCGTAACTTGGCGTAGAAGACGTTAACGCGAGTGACAGTTGTACTGCTGCAAGCGTGGTGAGTATTACTAGCATGATCGGCATAAAGCGTGAGCGGCGTGTCATCGTCGTAGTCCTTTCCCCGAATTCCCCTTTAAGAAAAATGATTTGTGAGTGTTATCTACTGTTGTATAGAATACCATACACCACAAGGAGATCAAAGACAGTACCGCATGGGTTATCAAAAACGAGAAGATTTAAATGTTGTATCTGAGCGAGCTATTCTGGTTGCTCTTACCCTTCGAGGTGAGAGAATCTCGTTAGATGAACGATTTGCTGAACTTTCCGCTCTTACAGCATCGGCTGGGGGAGAAGTTGTTGGACATTTGACCCAAAAACGAAGGTTGCCTAGGGGGCGTACGTTCGTTGGAAAAGGAAAATTAGATGAACTTCGTAATTTGGCTGAATCTACCGATGCCTCTGTGATTATCTTTGACCATGATTTGACACCAGCGCAAATCCAAAATGTTGAGGAAGCAACAGAGCGAAAGATCATTGATCGAAGTGAACTTATTCTTGACATATTTTCTAGTCGAGCCTCTACATCAGAAGCTCGGTTACAAGTCGAAATTGCACAACTTGAATATACCTATCCAAGATTACGCGCAATGTGGGATCATCTTGGTCAAGTGACTGGTGGCGCGCCAGTTGGCATAGGCACTCGAGGGCCTGGCGAGCAACAGTTAGAAATTGACCGCAGGCTAGTGCAAAGGCGTTTGAAGCAATTACGACGTGAACTCGAGGGAATGCAGCAGCGGTCTGTTCGTGAAGTTGCAAAGCGAAACACAAATCATTTCACTGTTGGATTAGTTGGATACACCAACGCAGGTAAATCTACTATTTTTAATACTCTTACGGCAGGTGGAGCATGGTCGCATGATCAGTTGTTTGCTACTTTGTCAACTAGAATAGAACGATGGGAATTGGGAGGCGGCGTTGGTGCAATGTTGTCAGATACAGTGGGATTTGTTAGAAAATTGCCTCACCATCTTGTTGCAAGTTTTCGATCAACGCTTGAAGAAACAGTTAATTGTCAATTATTATTGATAGTAGTCGATGCGGCAGATCAATCTGCCTCGCATCAACTCGAGACAGTTGAAAGAACACTTGACGATCTCGGCGCAACGGATCAACCTCGTATTTTGATACTCAATAAAATTGACAAAATAAAAGAATTGAGCGACAAGCTTGTACTTACATCGTTATACCCTGAGGCAATCCAATTAAGTGCAATGACACGAGAAGGCATTGATGTGCTCGAAAGTGAGGTTCTATCATTTGTTGTGGGACCTATTCGTGAGGTCGCATTGAGTATAGACACCTCTGCTGGAAAAGCAGTTGATTTTATTGAAAAAAGAACAGAAGTGGTAGAGCGAGACTGGAAAGAACGTCGTACTTTGTATCGAGTAAAAATTGGGGAGAGACAGTTGCACCAACTGATGTCGCTTGGTGGTGGGTTATTGATTAATGACACTAGACCTGCTGATGCAATTGCATTGCTGTGGCCCACAATAGAAAAGCAGGAGTCGTGTTATCTCGTTCCTCCGCATCGACAACTAGGGCAAACGGATGATGGGAGCGAGCAAACTTGACTTCTCAGAACCAAGGTCTTGATGTATTCGCAAATGATTTAAACCCTGCAATTGTTGGGATGATTCGATCATGGCAAGGTGATCAAGAATTAGATGTTTTGTACAGAAGAATTCAAGCAAGTCAGACAAGAAGAGGATTTCTCGATTGTTTTGCTGAAACACTCGTTGCAGGACATGCAAGACAAGCAGGATGTCAAGTTGCCGTTGAGATTCCAACACCAAATGGGAAAACGGTAGATTTGCATGTTAAAAAAAATGGTTTGTCATTATTTGTACATGTAAAGCGACTTGGTGGAACAAGAACTGCATCTCGGCGGCTCACAATTTCTTCGAGATTACGCATACTTGAAAAAATAAACAGATCGTTTGTAGTCAAAATTCGTTGGCATGATGGATTGGACGATACATCTATGCAGGAGTTCGTCATGGCTGCCGGAAAATTCATTGAGCGTGCAAGTTTAGGGGATGAACATGTTGTTCTTGACGAGAGAGGCGATGAACTTGGAGGTGTGAAAATTGTTGCACCAAATGATGAGAAGCGTGTTTCATTGGTGATAGGGTTTCCTGATGGCTTTGTTGATCACACAGAACGGGTTGTCAGGTTGATCCGCCGCGCTCAAAAACAATTTATGCCAAAGGAAGCAAACTTGGTGCTTGTCTGTACTCCTAACTCAACTGGTGTTGAATATGTGAAGTCTGCTTTTTATGGATCACATGAAGAGCGATGGGATACACACCCACCACGGGGTTCGAGGGTTGCTGTTGGTAGGAGTGATGATGGATTGTGGAATGGGAATCAATTTACAACCTCGCAATTAGGTGGGTGGTTTTGGCTCGCTCCAATGCACCATCAATACCAAGGAAAACTCTGGATACGGGAAGGGTGTTCGCTACAACCAGAAGTTGCCGATTTAGCGAGTGATTTGTTTGATAGTTGATAGTTGATAGTTGATAGTTGGGTTGGATTGAGAATCGAATGCTGCTAGTAGGCCACCGGGTGTACTACAACGTAGTTTTTTAGTACGATGTGTCTTTAGGAGAAAATTATGAACGATCCACGGTACATAAAACTCGCAGAACTACTGATTCATCATTCAACTCAATTGCAAGCAGGGGAGCATATTTTGATCGAAGCATTTGATATGCCACGTGAAATGATTGTTGAATTGGTCAAAGTTGTGCAAGCTGTTGGAGGCAACGCACACGTCGCAATTCGTGATGCGCAAATTATGCGAGTCCTGCAAGCAGGTGGTTCTGATCAAGCATTCGAAACGTGGTCTGCATATGACCTCGAACGAATGAAACGGATGAATGCCTATCTTGGTCTTCGTGGATCTCACAATGTGAGCGAAGCAAGCGGTGTTGACGCAGAACGTCAACAAGCCCTAAGCCGAATATATGGGATTCCTGTGCATATGAAACGTCGACTAAATCACACAAAGTGGTGCGTCTTGCGTTGGCCAACTCCTGCGATGGCACAACTTGCAGGAATGAATACTGAAGCATTCGAGAATTTTTACTTTGACGTTTGTACATTGGACTATAGCAAAATGGCTGAAGCGGCTGAAAAATTAGTTGCAGTGATGAATGAAACAGATCAAGTGCATGTTCAAGGTCCTGGAGATACTGATCTTCGATTTTCTATTAAAGATATTCCTGCAATCGCATGTGCGGGAAATATGAATATTCCTGATGGTGAAGTATTTACAGCACCTGTAAAAGACTCAGTGAATGGAGTTATTCATTACAACACGCCTTCAATTTATCGAGGTCACTCATTTGAAAATATCCGTCTTGAATTTAAAGATGGCAAAGTTGTTGGCGCTACTGCTGACCAAGGCGAAGAGCATCTTGAAGATATTTTTAATTCTGATGATGGATCGAGATTTGTTGGTGAGTTTGCGATTGGATTCAATCCTTTTATTAAAGAAGCAATGAAAGATATTTTGTTTGATGAAAAAATCGCTGGCTCCATGCACTTCACGCCGGGTAATTCGTACGATGATGCGTGCAATGGCAATAAGTCAGAAGTCCATTGGGATCTTGTATTGATTCAACGCCCAGAATATGGTGGAGGCACAATTAGTTTTGATGGTGAAGTGATACGTAAAGATGGGATGTTTGTTGACGAGCGTTTGCTTGACCTCAACCCTGAAAATCTTGTTGGTGAACCCATCTGCTGCTAATCGAAGCCCTATAACTAGCAAAAACCCGCACAATCAGCATGAATTGCCGTTTGGCGGGTTTTATTAAGCTCCAACTATTCAGAGACGAGTACTGCGTGCCGATGGTTCCTGCATGTCAAATAATAAATCATGGAAGATGAAGAAACCACTTCGCCTTGGTGAAGTTCTTATTGAGCAAGGTATGCTCACTGAATCACAAGTCGATGCAATTCTTAGAGAGCAGCGAGAGACAAATCGACCTTTCGGCGTAATTGCAGAGTCGCTGTGTAGTATCTCTACTGAAGCAATTGAAGATGCATGGGCATGCCAATATGCACAAAACACACGCACGATCGACCCGTTTGTTGAGATCCCTCGGACAGAAGCGAAGGAAATGATAACTACTCGACAAGCTTGGCAGTTTCGATGTCTCCCGATGTCCCTAGAAGGAGAAACGCTTGTGATCGCAACAACACCGAAGCACCTGCGTCGAGCGTTGAAGTTTGCAACGAGTGTACTCTGCCGCCCCGCATACTTTGTAATGGCAACTGAGAATCGGCTTGCTGCAGCGCTTACAGAACATTATCCAATTGGCGGAATGGGAACGTCAACTGTGACTGGTGATACGATCAACAGATTAGTAACAAAAATGCGTTTGGATCGTTTGCGAGAATCTGCTTAAGAGAAAACAATAGCACGGTTGTTGTGTACGATAATTCTGTCTTCGAGGTGCCAACGAACTGCTCTTGCAAGAACAGTCCGTTCGATGTCTCTACCTTTGCGGATCATTTCTTTGATGGAATCTTTATGTGAAACTCTGATGATACCTTGTTCGATAATAGGACCTTCATCGAGTTCCGCTGTAGCATAATGCGCTGTTGCACCAATGAGTTTTACACCTTTTTCAAACGCTTGGTGGTACGGTTTTCCACCAGCAAATGCGGGCAAAAACGAATGGTGGATGTTGATAATTTTTTCCGAAAATTTCTGCGCAAACGTGTCGCTGAAAATCCTCATATACCGAGCAAGAACGACGAGATCAATGCTGTGTGTTTGTAACAATTCTATTTGTTGGTGTTCTGCATTTGGATCACCAGAGTGTAGGACCGGTATGTGGTGGAACGGAACGCCAAATCGCTTGGCAATATCATGAAGATCTTCATGATTTGAAATAATCATCTCAATTGAGCAGTGCAAGTCCCCATCTCGGTGAAGGAGTAGAAGGTCGTGGAGACAATGGTCTTCTTTTGAAACAAAAATAGCAACTCGTTTTGTTTCATCAGTCCATCGAATATGAATCTTCATTTGAAACTCGCTGATGATTGGTTGGAGGTGTTTTTGTAGTGTTTTCGTATTATGGGTAAGTGGACACGAAATATGAATACGTTGGATAAAAACGTTTGTAAGCGTGTCTGTGTATTGGGCTGCATCAAGAATATTGCATCCAGCTTCGTGCAGGGCAGCAGTCAAATGTGCAACAAGTCCAAGTTGATCTGGGCAGGAGACCAGAATCACGGCTTCTTGTTTTGTGTTCATCGTTGAATCCTTGATTGCGATCGGTTGAGATCGAAATGGCGAAACCCGGACTTGAACCGGGGACACCTGCATTTTCAGTGCAGTGCTCTACCAACTGAGCTATTTCGCCGAAGGGTGCAAAGGGTAACCTACTTGGGCATCGGCATCAAGCCTTGATCTTCGTCACTTTGATTGTTCCAAGTAAATCTTTTTGGATATCTTCATGGGCAGGAAACTCATTTCTCCATTGATGTGCGAGCGTTGGGTCAATTACTGCAGATATTGTTTCAGTTTCCGTTTCGGAGGCTTTGGCGAGGGTTTCTCCCATGTGAGAGATGATCAGTGAAGTTCCTCCCCACGTCGACACAGCATCTTTGCCGATTCGGTTGCTTGCTACGACGTAGGATTGATTTTCGATAGCCCTTGCTTTGAGCAACATCTCCCAATGTGCGATCCTTTTGTGGGGCCAACTTGAAGATACAGTAAAGACATCTACACCCTCAGCAGCTGCGGGTCTCCAAAGTTCAGGAAAACGTGCGTCATAGCAAATTGATGGACAAACGGTAATCTCTCCCAAATCTACAATGAAAATCTCGTCGCCGCAGCAAAAATAATCATTTTCATTCATGGGGTTGCATGTAAACACTTTTGCGTACGTGCAGATGCTTTCTCCGTTAGGTGAGCAGATGGAAACACAATTTTTACCTCGATCACCTTCAAGTGCTGTCCAGCCAACTTGAATCCAACACGAGTATGTTTTAGATAGTTCGCAAGCCCAATGAACAGTACCAATGTTGGTGATCCTATCGAGTTTCATGGACCAACCGGTGTCGGTCATTTCTTGCAAGACAATAAAATCTCCCTCTTGAAGTTTTATATCTGCAATAAGTCTCTCTACTTCAAGACGGTTTGCCGCAGAGTCATGAAGGATTGCATCGAATTGGATGGCGTGGAAGTTCATCTGTGAGATTCTACCCCCTATTCAACAGATGGACGATATGTCTCTATGCAATTGACTCGTCGATCATGGGTGATTTTTAGTATCTCAGCAATCCTGATACTCCTCACAACAACTGCTTTTTTGTATGGAGGTCAAATGACAGGCTACAGTGCTCCGCATATATCTTGGCTTGGTGTTGGAATTTCCGTCTTGGTTTTTGTTGGCTCGCAAATCATCTTTATCTTGCCATTGGTTAAACCACCAACGATTACTTCGAAGGGAAAGCCGCTGTTTCGCAGCGTACTCATCGCAGGAATGTTTGCGGCAATCCTGACCATTATGTTTGGGATGTTGGTGATGTCGATTGTGCATATGTCAATGACAATGCCTTCAGATGATGGGTGGGCGATTTTCTCACTACTCTTTGTTGGATGGTGGGCTGTTGAGTGGAGTGATTTTTTTTCCCCAACGAGTTTGCCAGAGATGTATATTTTCTATGTTGAGTTTGGCGTGCTTCTACTTTCTTGGATGTTCTGGTCTTGGTTACTGTGGGTGTTCGTGCAACGACGGCATAAAGATCCAAGTTCACTTGTGCGAATTACAGGATGGTTATTTGCAGGCACGCTTTTTGAATTATTACTCGCTGTCCCTTTGATGCTTATCGTACGAAGGCGAACAGATTGTTATTGTGCAACAGGTTCTTTTGGTGCATTAATTCTTTCAATCATGGGCTGTTTGTGGTTGTGTGGACCGGGGATAGTTATTGCCCTCATTTGGCGTAAACGCCCTTGGATTAAGGACCACTGTTTTCACTGTGGATATCCCAGAAAAGTTGCTGGCGCCTCGAATTGCAGTGAGTGTGGAATACAATTTACCTAAAAGTAAAAAGGGCGATCGACGGGACTCGAACCCGCGACATCCAGGATCACAACCCGGTGCTCTACCAACTGAGCTACGATCGCCGTAGATGGGGCAGAATATCCGCAGAAGGGCCTGGGGTCAAACAATTGTCTTTGCAAATTTGCCTCGTTTTTTCCCTAGAAGATGGACGACAATTGCGGTAGAATCTCCAGATTATCTCAACTTCTTCAATGAGTCTTTTTGCAAAGGACATACGATGACTACAGCAACTGAAACACTGTCTTTCCCTGGAATTACGATCCACTCAAATCTCTCTACTGCAGAATTAGTTGAGCGATCACTTCGCCGTGGCGAGGGTTGTCTTGCTTCCAATGGCGCGCTCTGTTGTGACACTGGCGATCGAACTGGTAGGAGTCCAAACGATAAGTTTGTAGAAGACACGCCTGGGATTCACGATGCAATTGCTTGGGGAAATACAAACCGTCCTATTACACCAGAAAACTTTGCAAAAATTGAAGCGATGGCGATGGAGCATCTCTGCAAAAGAGACGAGCTGTTTCGGTTCGATGGCTTTGCTGGTGCTGATGAGAGATACAGATTAAAAGTTTCAGTCGTCACTGAAGAAGCGTGGCAATGTTTATTCGCTTCAACGATGTTTATTCGTGGAGCAGAGCCTAAAGGGTTTGATCCAGACTGGACAATTATCAACGCATGTAATTTGCAAATTGATGATTTTGAATCTTGTGGTTTGAACAGTCCCGTTGCAGTGATTCAGTCAATGGAACAAAAGAAAGTTGTGATTGTTGGAACGAGGTACGCGGGTGAAATAAAGAAATCAATTTTCTATGCAATGAACTTTGACATGACAGAAGCAGATGTGTTCCCAATGCACTGCTCAGCGAATGTTGATAAAGACGATTCGTCAAATGTTGCTTTGTTTTTCGGTTTAAGTGGTACAGGGAAAACAACACTTTCTGCTGATCCAAACCGTCCTCTTATTGGCGATGATGAACATGGCTGGAGTGATGATGGGATCTTCAATTTTGAAGGTGGTTGTTATGCGAAGTGCATCAAACTTTCAAAAGAAGGCGAACCACAAATTTGGGATGCAATTAAATTCGGTGCTGTTCTTGAAAACATTGTTCTTGATGAAAATACACGTATTCCTGATTATGACGATGGTTCTAAAACAGAAAATACACGTGTTGCTTATCCTGTAGATTACATTCCAGATGCAATTATTCCAAGTGTTTGTGGTCATCCAAAAAACGTTATCTTTTTAACCGCTGATGCGTTTGGTGTGTTGCCTCCCGTGAGTAAATTGACTTCTGAGCAAGCGATGTATTACTTCATCAATGGATACACTTCAAAACTTGCTGGTACCGAAGCGGGCATTACAGAACCACAACCTAATTTTAGCCCTTGCTTTGGCGGCCCATTCCTGCCACGAAGACCAATGGAATATGCGCAGTGGCTTGCTAAACGAGTTGAAGAACAGGATTCTCACGTGTGGTTATTGAATACTGGCTGGACAGGGGGTGCCTATGGCACAGGTGAACGGTTTAGTTTGAAATATACGCGTGCGTTCGTGACAGCAATTCTTGATGGCTCACTCGCTCAGTCAGAGTTTGTGCAACACCCAATTTTTGGTTTGCATATTCCAACAACTGCGCCTAACGTGCCAGCAGAAGTGCTCGACCCACGTCAAACATGGGCTGATGGTGCTGCATACGATGCTACAGCGACCGAACTCGCCCAAAAATTCCGCACCAATGACCAAAAATACGATATGTCTGACGATGTTCGCAACGCCGGACCAATTTGACCGCTAGTTAACTCGGCCGCGAGTCAAATAATTTTATCGGACGCTCGAAATAGCTATTTCGAGCTTTTGGCTGAATTTTCATCATAAACCTAGTATTACGACTGAATTACGTTCATATGACTGACGATGCAGGTTGGGTAACCCCGTCGTAGCGGAGCTGCGACACTCACGAACTCTTAATTTGAAGGTGAACGAGGCAATGATGAATCCGTTCGAAAAAGATGTACTCACAACTGGCGAAGTCGCAAAGATCTGTAATGTTGCAGCTCGCACAGTAAGTAAATGGTTTGATTCTGGTCAACTCGAAGGCTACCGAATCCCTGGCTCTAAGGACCGACGAATTCCTGTTCAAGGATTGATGAAGTTTATGCAAGCCCACGGTATTCCACTCGATGGACTCATGTCCGGAAACACACGCGTGTTGATCGTTGATGATGACAAAGAAGTCATTAGTGCACTAGAACGCGTGTTCTCTGACCAAACAGAATATGTTGTTCACACAACGAATAACCCATTTACAGCAGGGCTTGAATGCGAGCGATTTCGACCGCACGTCATGCTGTTCGACCTCTCCTTCTGCTCTGATGATTACGCAACATTTGCAAAATCATTCCAAGGCAACGCTGAACTACAAGCTACCAAGGTGATCGCAATGACTGGTCGAATGACTGAAGGTCAAATGACGCACCTCACATGCAGCGGTTTTGACGGTGTTCTCAGCAAGCCTTTCACGGTACGGCAAGTGATCGATGCGATCGAAAACGCCGTTGCCCTCGTATATTGACTCCTTTCCTTCTGGTTTTCCAACGAACCAGTGTGTGATACGCGGCCCCGCAGTTTTGCGGGGCCGCGTTGCATTGGTACCATAAGCATATGCGAGTCGGAATACTGCAACTCAATCCCACGATAGGGGACATCGAAGGCAACACCCAGCGTCTGATTGATGCAGCGCGTACGTGCAATGCTGACCTGCTCGTTGCTCCTGAACTAGTTCTTTCGGGCTACCCTCCAAGAGATCTCCTCCTTTGCAGTGGTTTTGTCGAAGCATGCGAGCATGCAGTCGATCGCATTGCAAAGTCAGTTTCGGCAACGATCCTTGTTGGGCATCCTAGACTCGAACAATCAACAGGTCGATTTCGCAATAGTATTTCGGTGATTGAAGATGGCGAGGTTATCGCAGTGATTGATAAACATTTACTGCCGGGATATGACATTTTTGATGAGGATCGTTACTTTGAGGCGGGCACAAAAACTGGTGTGGTAGATTTGAAGGTTGGTCGGATTGGGATTGCTATTTGCGAAGATTTTTGGAGAGGCCTTGATGCAGATGCTGCGCCAACATACGAAGAAAATCCTCTCACTAACATTTTAAAATCGAATTGCGACGTGATTATTTCGCCAAGTGCATCACCCTTTGTTGCGAAGAAAAGAAAAAGACATCTAGAGCATGCGATGGAAATAGCCAAAGCCAATAGTTGTAAAGTTGTCGTAGTGAATCAAGTTGGGGGAAATGACGACCTTATTTTTGATGGCGGTTCGTTCATCTGCACGCCAGAAGGAGTTTCGTATGAAGCAAAGCTCTTTCAAGAATCTGTAGAAACTGAAACGGAAGAGATTCGAATCGTTCCTGAAAAAAATATCCATGAAGCACGATTCCAAGCGTTGGTTCTTGGTGTACAGGATTACTGTAAAAAAACAGGACATCAAGAAGTATTACTTGGTCTCTCAGGCGGAATAGATTCAGCGCTAGTGGCGACGATTGCAGTTGCCGCCTTAGGAAAAGAAGCAGTCACAGGTATGTTGATGCCATCACGATATTCCTCGCTTGGTTCAATCGAAGATGCGGAAGTACTTGCTAAAAACCTAGGGATAAAAGCAATCACGTTGCCTATCGAACATCTTCACAGTGCTTTCGAACGAACCCATGCAGATGCTAACTCGCAGATAGACGGATTAGCAGGCGAAAATGCACAAGCACGCTTACGTGGTTTGTTGTTAATGTCGTTAGCAAACCAACACAACGCACTCTTGCTTGCTACAGGAAATAAATCTGAACTCGCAGTTGGGTACAGTACGTTGTATGGTGATATGTGCGGCGCTATCTCAGTTATTGGAGATTTGTATAAAACAGAAGTGTGGGAAATGGCGAGATGGATTAATGCATCAAATCAATTTGATGTTCCGCCTATTCCAGAAAACTCCATCACAAAACCACCATCAGCAGAATTGCGCCCTGACCAATTAGATGAAGATTCGCTTCCTGCCTATGAAGAACTAGACGCTATTTTGATCCCACACATCGATGGCGATCTTGGAGCGGATGAAATAGAAAACACACTTTGTATTCCGCGGGCACAAATCGATATGGTCTTGTCGATGGTAGACCGTTCACAATTTAAACGTGATCAAGCATCTGTCATTCTCAAAATTGCACCGCGGACTTTTGGTCGTGGCCGCCCCATGCCAATTGTCATGAAGCGGGCATGGACATCAGCGAGGCAACCATCATGACAATTCGCAAACTCTCGCCAATCTTGATCAACCAGATTGCAGCAGGGGAAGTTGTCGATAGACCAGCATCAGTTGTCAAGGAACTTGTAGAAAATGCCCTAGATGCTAGAAGCACAAGAATCGAAATCCAACTTGAACATGGGGGGAAAGACCTTATCCGTGTTAGCGATAATGGGTGTGGCATTGCTGCAGAGGAATTGCCACTTGCAGTTGCCTCTCATGCAACTAGTAAAATTACTGATGAAGCAGATCTTGCAGCAATTGCATCGCTCGGTTTTCGAGGTGAAGCAATTGCCTCAGTTGGTTCGGTGAGTCACCTTACCATCACAAGTCGTAGGGAAGAAGATGAATCAGCCATGCAAATTGTCGTCGATGGCGGTGACACATCGATTTCAAAACCAATTGCGGCGAGTGTTGGTACAACTGTTGAAGTACGCCGTTTGTTTTACAACACACCAGCGAGAAGAAAATTTCTAAAATCAGATGGTGCTGAAACAACTCGCGTTCGTGATGTTGTCCAGCGTCTTGCTGCATCGCACCATGAAACTGGCTTTACACTCAAGAGTGCTGACCGCACAATTCTCGCTTACACCCCAAGCTCTGCAACCGCGCGTTTGCTTGATATTTTTGGGGGTGAATTATCAGGAGAAATGATTGAATGTTCAGGGGAAACCGAGGGAGTCCGTTTGTGGGGGCTCATTGGAAAGCCTGAAGTTGCAAGGCCAACGTCAAAATATCTTCGTGTACATGTCAACGGGCGGACCATTTCAGATTCCTCAATGACGCATGCAATCAAGGAAGCATACAGAGGGTTAATTGAACCAAATCGTTGGCCTACCGCTGCGATATTTATTGAAATGGATCCAGCACTTGTTGATGTAAATGTGCATCCGCAAAAAAGCGAAGTTCGTTTTCGTGACCGAGATATCATGTGGCGCTTAGTCAACAAATCCGTTTCTTCAACGTTGTCTGCAGAAAATTTTGTTCCGCTGTACAACCCAAAAGAGACATACCAGCATGTAGCAACTGGTTCACAACAATCGTTTGGTACTGGAATGCAGTCTACGTTTCCAGTTGACCAAGCAAGGGAGGCTGTTGCGGGGATCGATCTAACGCAACCAACGCCGATGCCAACGATTCTTGCAAGCGATGATGTTCTTCAAGTACATAAATGCTTTCTCGTCACACAGGATGAGCAAGGGCTTCTCATCATCGATCAACACGCCTTGCATGAACGTGTGATGTTTGAAGAACTCAAAGCACGCATGGCAGAAGGTAACCTTGAATCACAACAATTATTAGTGCCTGAATCATTCCCTGCAGACAGTGCTTGGCTTGATGCCATTGAGACACAGCAAGCGTTATTTACGAAATTAGGTATTGAAATTTCGCCATCGGGTCCCGCTTCGATTTCTGTGTATGCGTTGCCAACGTTGTTGGTTTCGAGAAATGTAGATGGAACAGAATTTATTTGCGATTTACTTGACAAGCTTGGGAGCAACAATCTGCCGGCGACAGAGGAAGAAGCGCTTTCAGAAATTCTCGACATGATGTCATGTAAGGCAGCGATTAAGGCGGGGGACCAACTTACCCAACACGAACTGAGAGATCTTCTTCAAAGACGAAGAGAAATTGAGAGAAGTAGCAATTGCCCGCATGGCAGACCAACAACAATGCGATTGTCAATTGAAGAATTGGAGCAACGTTTTGGCAGAAGATAAATTATCCTGTAAGGTTCTATTCTTTGCAGCTGCTGCAGAAGCAGTGGGGGAGCGTGAACAAACTATTACTGTTGGAATCGGATCAACTGTCGCAGATGTCTTTGACCATTTTGCAAGTATGCACACTGCGCTCACTTCGTTGCAACAGACATGTGCATTTGCAATTGACGAAAAACTTGTACATATAGATACAGAAGTGACAGATGGATGCACGATGGCAGTACTGCCACCTGTAAGCGGTGGCTAAAACAGATGGAACTGCCCACTTACAACAAAGCGCTAGATAACGCATTGGAGATCGTCACCCCGATTGTTGATTGTGAAAATGTCGAGATGATTGATGCTGTGGATCGTGTGCTGGCAAAACCAATCATCGCAGATCGCAACTTGCCTCCGTATAACCGTTCGCAAATGGATGGGTACGCCGTCGTAGCAAGTGAAATACGTCAGGGGGTTACGATGGAAGTGACTTCACGAATCGCTGCTGGTTCTGACATATCTGTTGAGAGAAAACAACACACGTGTGTTGCTATTGCAACAGGAGCATCTGTGCCATCTCAATTTGATGCAGTTGTGCAACATGAATTGACTGATCGGGGAGACCTTGCAGGTGGAAATGTCACCTTTCATGTTGATGGAATACATGCAGGGAAGGCAATTCACAAGTGCGGTGCAGATGCGGAAGTTGGAAACGTAGTTGTAGGGAGTGGCACAAAACTTAAGCCACAGCATATTGGTATTGCTGCCACAGTTGGAGAGGTGGTATTGCCAGTAGTGAGAAAACCTAAGGTCATTGTTTTGACAAGTGGGGATGAGGTTGTCTCCCCAACCCAAAACCCAGCCCGCCACCAAATCCGAAATGGGAACGGTCCAATGATCACTTCTCTCTTTGCATCATTTGGGTGTGAAATCCTAAAACATCAACACATCAAAGATGACGCAGCGCAAACAGCATCCGAAGTCTCAGTCGCATTGCAAGATTGCGACTTGCTCATTACTGTTGGTGGAATTAGTGCTGGCGAGTGTGATTTTTTCCCAAGTGCATTTGAAAAATCAAACGTTTCGTTTGTGGTACATGGTGCATCTATTCAACCTGGAAAACCTGTCATGGTAGGTTCTCAAAATGATACGATCGTACTTGGTTTGCCAGGTAATCCTGTTTCTGCATTGGCATGTGCACATGTATTTGGTTTGCCAATCGTCTCGACAATGCTTGGCACTGATGCAGCCTTGCAATGGGCCAAACTTCCATTGTCTCATTCAGTTATTCCAAACAAGCATCGCACTGCATTTCGTCCATGTACTATTGTTGATGGGAAAATTGTGATTCCATCTTGGCAAGGTTCAGGTGATTTGAGCCACACTGCAAAAACAACTGGTCTTGCCAAACTTCCTGTCGTAGATGCAGAAATTTCAGCAGGTACGTTTGTGCCGTTTCTTCGGTTTTTTAATTAATCGAACAATCTCAAAGATCGAGGATCATACGCAGTATCGTTATCGCTAAGGAAACCATTAGTTTCCCACTGCTCGTATTCGCACGTTGATTGAAATTTTTGTGTCACACTGCTGACATGCCCGTCAAGCCAACCTACTACAGTTGCATTGTTATGGCGAAAGGATTGGCTACCTGCACCTGAGAGACCCCCATCATTTTCTTTTGGCGCGCGCATAAAACGGTTCGTTTTATATCCAGCCATGCCACCACCGATCTCACCGCCGTCACCAAACATTGCCGCATGGGAAGGATGTTTGCATGCAGAAGGCGAAACGCCCTGTCTTGCATTTTCTAAACTTTGCAACATGCTCGCTTCTGCGCCTATGAAGTCAGTGTTGTAGTTATATCCACTTCCACAAACGCCTTCGCCACCCCGAGCGCGTTGATGCTCGGGGCAGATCATCGCCTGCTCAGTGGCAGTGGAATATTCCCAAATCAACGTGTCCCATGTAATCGTATTCCATGTTCCTGCAATTTGTTCGTAATAAATAGCGGGAGGGTGAATTGCGTGATCATTGCGGTAACGGATTGCAGATGCGACAAGTTCATGTTGATTGGCTTGGCAACGAATAGTTTGCGTGCGTTTTGTTGTTGCACCAATTGCAGGGATGAACATTGAGATCACAATCGCAATAATTGCAATTACAACGAGTAGTTCAATCAACGTAAATGCACGTGCTCGATTCATGACCAGTTGCCGATGATCGTTAGGAGATCACTTACGTCAATCATAAAATCGCCGTTGAAATCGGCAAGTGGTCCGCCAAGGGGCATGGCGCCGAAGTTTGCAACTGCCTCAAGTAAATCAGATACATTTACAACACCGTTCATGTCAACATCGCCAGGCATTTGAGGAGCAACATCAGAAACGCCGTCAATTTCAGGTGAAAGTTCAGCATTTGGGCTTGCGGTAATGCGAACAAATGAGATACTCGCTAAACCAGTGCTTGCAAGATCAACAGGTACGCCGCCACCCGAAGTGCTGTAGTAATTGTGTAGGGCTGCAAATCCTTGACCGTTGACATGATCAACAGTGAGTCGGGGATCGATTGACAATGTAAAGTTCGTTGTCTCATTGCCAGGGATGTCGTCATATATGCCACTATCTACAAACCCGCATGTTGGCCATGCGTCATCAACTGAGATACCTTCAACTAACACCCACGTTTCACCATCTGTTGAAACTTCAAGTTGTCCACCATCATTACTGAACATGCCATCGACAACTCCGCTTGGCCAGGAACCATCAATGAATCCAGTATTTCCAAACACGATGAGATCAATGCCGAAGGGGTTCGTTGGATCATCTAATACGGGTTCATTAAATGAGAGAACTAATTCACCGCCAATACCAATAGAAACAAGTTCGTTTGTCATAAAGGGTGGATTGAATTGACTGACGACACTTGGCCAAACACCTTCGCCAGTAAAACGAGTTGGTTCACCAATTGCTGCTGTTGGGTCGGTGTACCCATCTGTAGCGCCGGTTCCGGCATCATAAGAAATGACGGAATCAGCAAAGGGATTAGTGAGTAGTGCAAAAACGATTAAAGATGTGGTCGGCATACGCGGCCTCCTTCTAAAACTCCACGCGAGATGGTGTCATTTTGCCCAATGGGGCAATCAGAGACTCCACCCGATTCGCGCGGGTAACACTGACTGACAAGTGAGGTTTTCCGGCTTCGGGGTTTCTTGCTTTCCTACCTTCCCACTCAAAAAAGAGCAGTGGTTCTTTGGAAAGAAATAGCCATTTCTGGCAATCCCGTTACGGCGGCGCGTCCGCGGTGGTTTTTCACCACCTTCCCT
>JABHZL010000122.1 GCA_018656645.1 Phycisphaerae bacterium | reverse complement strand
GCAAGTGCTTCCGCTTCATATGTAAATCTACGGCGAGCAGTTTTTGAAAAGCGACATCCTCGAATGATCTTAAGTGCAACTCGACGCTTTGGAGATTTTTGCACTGCTTCGTACGTGATCCCCATACCGCCTTCACCTAAAACACGAATGATTTTATAGCCTGATATTTCTTTTGGGTGAGGCTTCGATGTGCCACCGGTTGTCCTGTGCGCTTCACCGGCAGCAGAATCAATGGTTGGAAGATCGCTTAAATCTGAAGGGCTATTGCCAGATCCATCATCCTGCGAATTGTAATGTTCAAGAATAGAGTCGATTTCTTTTCGCATATTTTTGTCATCGCCACATGCGGCATCTAAAAACTTGCTTCTCAATTCTGATGGTAATTCAATTGCTTCACTGAATATTTTTTGTAGTTTTTCTTGATTACTCAATGTATATGCCTTTATATTGCATTATAGGCAAGGACCCCACGAACCGACAACTTCTAACAAATCGCTTATATCAACGATCCCATCGCCGTTGACATCAGCAGTTGGATCATTCGCTCCGAATTGATCGATGACCATAAGCAAATCTTCAATAGCTACAACCCCATCATGATTTATATCTGCATCGCAGACGACGGCTGGTCCAAGCAAATTCGTTTGTTCTAAAGAGCCCACGTCACCACGTACAGCTGCTTGCTTTCCACCACCACCAAGCCAATCGTCATCTTCATTTTTTCCATTAAGTCCACCGCTTGTAATTGGACCAAGTGCTGTGCCAGCATTCATATTTTGTCTAGACCACGTGAGCCCAGTTAAAGAACCAATGATCCGTGCACTTGCACTATCATTGCGAAGTAAAACAAGTGGCGTGGTTGATTCCGGTGCACTAAGCACGATATCCATATCACCGTCAAAGTCAGCATCGATTGCAACAACATCTACAACTGGTTCTGAAACTGCGATTGGAATCATCTCTTCAAAGTCGTCTGCCTCATCTGCGTTACCTTGAAATAGATATACCAACTGAGCCTCAGTCGATGAAGCCATCAAATCAATCTGATCATCGCCAGGCGAAGCATCGAGTTCGACCAACTCGATCGTTACAACAGCCGCACCGACTTCGCCAACATCATGCAAGGTCTCTGCCGTGTCTACGCGATGTATAAGACCATATTGCGTTCCGCCAACAAAACCCCAAGGTCCCACTTGTGGTCGTCCATCAACACATGTCGGCGGGTTGGGTACAAGCACATCCACAAGTAAATATTTAGGAATTTGAATCCAAGGACCGCTACTTGATGCACCTGCAACATCAAGAATCACTTGATATCCATCTTCAAGACTGGAATCGGCCGTATCAATACCTGCTACTACATCAAGGTCAGCATTGTCATCCCAATCAATAATTGCTACGCATGTAGAAGCAGCACCAAGTGGAATTATTATTTCTGCATTAAACGTAAGCGTGCCATCACCTGCAAGGTTTGTAGTTAAAAGACTGAGAGTATTACTCTCGCCATTAGAAACAATAACATCATCTAATCCATCTCCGTCTAGGTCCCCAACATCAAGATCCACTGGTTCATTTCCTACAGATGCCGCGAATCCGACTATTTCTGTTGGCGAAGTATCCTCTGAAACGGAATAGATAACGACAGAACCAGGAGAGCCGCCATAGAGAACTACCAACTCATCTGCACCATCTCCGTTTGCATCAAACGATTCAATATCAACTGGCGGGCTATCTACATCGCCTTCAAATGGATCCGAAAAGTTTGCGCCTTCAAGTTCAATCACTTCGACGGCGATTTCAGTATCTGCACCGCGAGGTGCTTCTTGTTCGATAAGTTGCAACCCAAGACCATCTGGCATTGCTGGCAATGTGACGCTGCTAAATGAACCAGTGAGTGTAGATGCTTGCACAAGTGGGACAATGACGCCAACATTTGCAGCAAACAATGAATTTGAATCGTTGGTGACACCAAGTGCTCCACCGCGATTAATTTCTCCGCCTACTTTCAATGTTTCGTCGGCGACGAGATTGTTGATATCAAAATGAGTAGAACCGCCATATGGCGTCGTTACATTACTCGTGACATAACAATATGCGTCAGTATTAAATTCAAGGCAAGAATTTGAATTTACATGCTGAAATGGATAAATTCCGTCAGTACTGTTTGTGCCTTCAAAGTTGAGTGTAGTTTGACCGCCGACATAGAACCCATCCCCTTCAGCTGCAATATTATTTTCTAAGACAGTGTCGACGAGATCCACATCACTAATGGTACATACAAAACCACCGCCTCTGACTTGAGCAACATTATTCGTGAAGATTGAATTTTGTATTGAAGCATTTGCAAAGAAACATTCAACGGCTCCACCAGACTGCGCTTGATTGTTGTTAAATGTACAGGAGGTCATTGAAATCGCACTTAGATAATTGTGCAACCCGCCTCCGCCAGAAAAGAGATCCAATGTAGTTGCGGAATTGCTTTCAAAAGTGGAATCTGAAACATCCACAATACTACTGTTAGTATTATATATTCCGCCTCCTATATCGGATGCGTTCTCTTGAAACAAACACGTTATTACGGTTGCAGCGCTGTTGTCATTAAACACTCCACCCCCAGGACCAGTTGCTTCGTTGCCTGTGAAGTTGCAGCCTGTGAGAACTATGTCGGAGTAGTAATTAGCTAATGCACCACCATTTGTAGCTGTATTATTAGTAAATATACAACCATAAAGATTCGGGCCGCTATCGTAGTTGTACACCCCACCGCCAGCTGGAGCAGTGTTTTCTGAAAATGTGCACCAAAACAATGATGCGTCACTTAACTGATTACACGCCACACCACCGCCACTATGGCTTGCGGAATTGGATAGAAAATAACAATCCGCTAATATTGGGTTACTCAAAGAACAGAAAATCCCAGCCCCCCTGGTTGCCGTGTTATATTCAAACGAACAGAGAGATAGTACAGGTGAACTACTGTAGCAATGGATCCCTCCACCATAATCGGAGGCGGTGTTTCCGACAAACGAACAAGATGAAATTTGAGGGTTAGAGAGCCCACAAGAAATCCCGCCGCCGTTGCTGGCATACCCATTTGTAATTGTAAACCCTTCGATAATAGTATTTGAACCCCATTTATTATAGAATCGAATCCCACGACGAGTATTTTCACCATCGATGAAAGTTACTTCTTGTCCTTCACTACTGCGAAGCGTAACTGCTTTGCCAAGCATGTTCACAACTTGGGTGTCGGTACTCGTATATGTTCCGGGGTACACATTGACAATGTCACCATCAACGGCAACATCAATTGCGTCTTGTATGTTATCGAAGTCGGCATCAGGAAAATCAACACCGTCATCATCCACAGTCCAAGTCGTTGCGAAAGAGTGTGTGCTCATCGAAAGAATGAGTATCAAGAATGATTGAATTTTCAACATGATCCTACCTCCAATGATGCGGCCTCTACGACATTCGATTATGACACTTAAATCTATTATTTGCAAGAATAAAGATGATTTTTTGAACGTTAACTTCGTTTATAGCCCAATTAAGGACACGGCCCCCATGCTGCTATAAGTTCAAGTAAGTCTAAAACATTAACGATGCCGTCTGTATTGATATCTGATGATGAATTTGTCATATTCCACGCTGCCAGAACTTCGAGGAGGTCGACAATATCAACAGAGTTATCACCATTGAGATCTGCTGAGCACGGCAAGGTACATTGATCGGCAATTGCGTTCCCACCACCATCTGTCCAACCACCGTTAATTTGATCCATACTATTTCCACATATTTCAGAAAAGCTGATTTCAGGCAATGTCCCAAAAGTTTCAACCCCACCACCGAGAGATGTCGCTTCGTTATTTTGAATGAGCAAGTGACGCATAGTCATTGTGGCATTTTCATAATAAATTGCTCCACCATACGCTGCCATATTTTCTTGAAAAGTGCTTGATTTTAGGATCCCTTCAGTTGATCTAATTTTCATTGCTCCACCAACACCAGATACAACTTCTGCTACGTTAGATTCGAACATGCAATTCCTTACAGTCGCATCAGTCCCTGTGAGATACACAGCGCCAGCATCATGTGAGGTGTTATTGAGAAAAGAACAATATGCAATTTGGATTCCACCCCCACTCTGAACCAAAGCACCACCCATTGTGTACGATTCATTATTCTCGAATTCGCAATCACTCAATATCAAATACCCGCCCAGACAACAAACACCAGAGCCTAATGTTGATTGTGTGTTTTGCACAAATTTACAAGAAATAACCATTGCCGATGAAAGATACAAATACATCCCACCACCGTCGTATTCTTTTCCGCGTGTAATTGTAAAGCCCTCTAGCCTTGTATCGTTCGTTTCCCCTGAATTACACAAAACTCCACGCCTTTGACCTTCTCCATCGATCACCGTGAGATCAGCACCTTGAGTAGATGAAAGCCAAATGGCTTTACCATAAAAGTTTACAACAGCATCTGCGTTTCCTGTGTACGTTCCGGGCATGACAAAAATTTGGTCATAATCTGAAGCAACGTCTATTGCTTCTTGAATTGTCACAAAGTCTGCTGTGCCATTTACGTCGACTGTCCACGTGTCAGCCAATGCTTGGCTACATACTGTGATTGAGAGTAGGGCTTTGAGTGCATGTTTCATTTGTACTTCCTTTCAAAAAAGTGTGTGTATAAATCCATGCGTCTTACATGTCCGCCCACAAATTAATTACAAAGAAAAAAGTGTTTTATTTCAATTGACGTGTTAATTCGCGTTTAAGCCATGCCCGAGCGTATTCCCAATCTTTAATAACTGCTTTTCGATCAATTTCAAGTGCGTCTGCAACTTGATCAATCGTAAGACCTGAAATGTAACGAAGGCGCACTACATCGGCTGCTTGTGGTAAATCAAGAGCTAATTTTCGAATTGACTCGACGAGTATTTCAATAGATTCTGTATCTACAGATTCAAGTTGGTTGAGTTCGCCCTCTGCAAGTGTTAAAGATACTTTTACTCGGCCTCCCCCACGTTTGATTCGATTTCGGCTTCTTGCATAATCAATTAAAAATTGTTCCATCACACGCGAGATCGAACCGAAAAAGTGACGACGATTTTGAAAATTAGGCGGTTCTTTGTCTTTTGGCCAAATCCGCATATAGATTTCATTGACAACCATTGTGGGTTGCAAACTTGCTGTTTGTCGTTCTCGAAATAATCTACTTGTTGCCATTTGATGCACTTCGCAGTGCACTGCATTCCAGAGTTCAGCAGCTGCATTATCATTTCCTTTGGCAACTGCATCGAGCAATAGAGTCACATGTTCCTTATCTGCCATGATTTCATCATACTGTTATTCTGTACAATTCATTGTATGTTTGGCTCGTCAAAGTACGATACAACAATCAAGGAACAAATACCATGAAAAATGAACGACTAGACAAACTAGAACAAGAACTCACTGCAATGAAGCGCTCGACTCGAAGATGGCGAGGGGCTACGCTTGGGCTCCTCATATGCGCTGGTTTGTTTGCTGCAGATGCTGTTGGCCCAACTGTGATTGACCATCTAGTTGTTCGTAAACTTGATGTGATTACTGATGACGGGCACGTGGCCTTGTCACTTGCCCAAAGTAAAACAGGAGGTCAAATTGATTTGTATG
>JABHZL010000079.1 GCA_018656645.1 Phycisphaerae bacterium | reverse complement strand
GCAAGTTGATCGTAATAGATTGCATCATAAAGAACAGGACCTTGACCTTGCCAACTAAGATCGTGCTGGCAACCGTGCTCTTCTTCATTGGTTGCATCGTTGTTTGTTTCGTTGTTAGTAGGATCAGTAGGATTAACCCAACCTTCAACAGCACCCCAAAATTGCATAAGAACCAAAATATCTTGTTGGTCAGTCACGCCGTCGTTATTAAGATCTGTTGGGCAATCACCCGAGCAAGGAGTACCTATTGCACTCGTAAGAGCGATGAGGTCTGTTGTATCAACGTTACCGTCGTTGTTGAAATCTGCTGATGATTGTGAGGAAGCTGGGTTTTGGGACAAGGCGATCATGGCCAATGTCAGGGGTAAAGTTGTCATTTCGAACTCCAAGGTGAGGGGTGAATTTCATGGTCGAGACCATCTCGACAGGTGCACCTCATAGGCGGTTCAATACCTATTTGTGAACCGGGTTTCCCAAAAAAAACAAAATCGCCATTATTAGGCAAAAAAAACGGGTTTATTTCCGTTTTGAGCACCTAATTAATCATGTTGTTAAAGTTTTTTTCCAAGTTTTGGACAAAAATGCACTTTTTGGGAGTATCTGTGTCTTAGATTTCCAAAGCCCCAGAACAGGAGCCCGCTCTAGTATCGACGCCCTACAAACCCTAAATCATTCATAATCAACGAGAACCACCCCCACCTGACATTGATCGTGCGGTTTGCAACGATCAGACCGCCTATTCGGGTACCCTCTCTGCGTGATACTATCCCAAGCCTAGGAGATTCTCAAAATGAAATTACTTTTACTCCCCATAACCTTGCTTTTGCTTTTTGGCTGCAACGGATCGAATAATTTAAAGACAACTACCAAAGCGGCGAGGGTTGTTCATCAAGCTAGTGATCACACAGTGAAACAATTGCCAATCAGTAACATCAAAAATTCATTTATCGAAAATGGTTCAGAATCGAATCACAACCACAGCGTGATTGAAATATCTGGAGAAGTAATCGCATATGGCTTAACAGAAGATGGTGTATATATGGTTACCCTTCGTGAAGATGGTCACGAAGCGCTATGTACATTCGACGCATCAATTTCTGATCAAATGGGTGGCGGAAGAACTGTTTCTTCTGGTAGTTCCATAACAGTCCGAGGGCAATGCCAATCCTCTGGGCTCTTTGCAAGCCATCCATTTACTTTACATGGATGCAAGATTGTCACTGACTAATTTGTAAAAACATGCATAAAGAGACCAGCCATCTTGTTATTTGCAGGGCTTGCGGCTTGCACCAGAAACTTCCTGATCTTCCGAGGCAAACTGTAGCGGATTGTCACAGATGTAAAACGAGACTGCATCGACACACTCCTAAAGGCATTCAGAGAACATTTGCACTTTCGTTAGCGGCCTTGATCTTATTTTTTCCTGCAATGTCATTACCAATTCTCACACTACAACGACTTGGACATCGAAGCGAGAGCACTATTTGGGAAGGAGTAGTAGCTTTGTGGCAAGACGGCGCTCCATCAGT
This sequence comes from Phycisphaerae bacterium, assembly GCA_018656645.1. Classification (GTDB taxonomy): domain Bacteria; phylum Planctomycetota; class Phycisphaerae; order Phycisphaerales; family SM1A02. Next base: position 6,253 of record JABHZL010000079.1, on the reverse strand, counting down.
TTCGATTATCGTTTTTCTCTGTTCGGTACTCATACCACTTGCTAAAATTGCTGGCCTGATGTATCTCTGCATTTCTTGGAAAATTCAACGACCTAGACAACAAGCAACCCTGCTCCATATCATTGAAGGAATTGGAAGGTGGTCAATGCTTGATGTTTTTCTTGTTGCCATACTTGTAGCGACTGTAAAGCTTGGAGATCTCGCATCCATTACGCCAGGCCCTGGAATCGTTGCATTTACAGCAGTAGTTCTGCTTACAATATTTGCCTCAACTAGTTTTGACCCGCGTCTCTTTTGGAGGCAATCGAGCCAAGTAATATGAGTAACCAAACTCCAACAGCAATAGTATCGTCAAAACCGAATGCAAAAATTTCTGCTGCGTGGCTTGTTCCTATTCTCGCCACAATTGTTGCTGTTGTACTTTTTATGCAATGGTTGCATACACGTGGTCCACTCATCACAATTACTTTCGAAAATGCGCAGGGCTTAACTGCAGATGCACCTATCATGTACCGTGGTGCAATAGTTGGCCGAGTAGAAAGCGTTCAACTTAGCAATGACACATCTAATATCATTGTCTCTGCGAGACTCCGCGCAACGGCTTTAAATTTAGCCAAAGAGGGTACGAGATGGTGGATTGTGCGACCAGAAGTTTCACTAGAAGGCATCACTGGTTTAGACACAATCATTAGCCCTCGTTACCTCACTCTTTCAGCCGGTTCTGGTAAACCAAAACAATCCTTCTTGGGAATTGCAACCTCTACGATGGTAAATGAGCAAATGAACGGCGTAGTGTTTACGCTTATTACTGATTCAATCAGCGGCATCGCTCCCTCTACACCACTTTACTACAGGGGTCTTGCTGTAGGAACTGTAACCAATGTCCAATTTGCTCCAAATGCAGTTGCTGTAATAATCGATGTCGTCGTAAAAGATGAATATGCAAATCTTGTCAGAACAAATACAAAGTTTTGGTCTGTCAGTGGAATTGATTTCGACTTTGGATTTACGGGTGTTTCAATGAACATTGGACCTGTTACATCTTTACTCAAAGGCGGCATCCAGTTGGCAACACCTGAACCTGCCGGAGAATTTGCTCCTGCCGGATTTGGATTTGAACTAGAAACTGAAGTGGATGAAGATTGGCTTGAGTGGGCTCCCAAGCTACCTCTTTCTCGTGATTTGGAAACCAAGTGATTGAACCACAGAAAATAAACCGCACGTTTTCCTTAACATGGAACCATCAACTTTTTTGTACGCAGCATGCATTTAGAAAAGATGGTGAAGTAACTAACATACTTAACGAAATTAATCCCACAAAACTGATGGTCGTTGTAGATAGCGGTATTCATAGTGCAAACAAAGAATATGTATCAACAATCACATCATGGATTGAATCATCCTTGATCGATTGTGCGCCAATTCAAATCGTACAAGGCGGAGAAGAAGCAAAAACAAATGATTCTGTTGTCGAATCCATTCTTGATGCGATCAACGAATTTGGCATGTGCCGAAAATCTGTTGTGCTTGCTGTCGGTGGAGGTGCAATGCTTGATGCAGTTGGATTCGCCACTTCAATTGCGCATCGAGGCTTGAAGCTTATCCGAATGCCATCCACAACTTTGTCAACTTGCGACTCCGGTGTTGGGGTAAAAAACGGAATCAATAAATTCAACAAGAAAAATTTTATCGGTGTTTTCGATCCGCCATGCGCAGTAATCAATGATTATGAATTGCTTCGTTCACTTGATGATCGTCACTGGTTCTCTGGAATGAGCGAGACAATTAAAGTCGCGCTTGTTAAAAGCCCTAAACTTTTTGAACAAATTAAACGTTCAACAGAAAAAATCCAAAATCGTGATCTTAATACAATGGCAGAATTAATGACCTCGTCTGCAAAATTGCACCTTACGCACATCGCCGAGAGTGGCGATCCGTTTGAAAAACTAGAAGCTCGCCCCCTTGATTTTGGACATTGGGCTGCTCATAAATTAGAGCAGATGACAAAGCATGAGCTCACACATGGAGAAGCTGTTTCCATTGGTCTTGCTATCGATCTCCAGTGCAGTGTTGAACTTGGACACCTAGACCAGCAAGTGGCAGATGACGTGATCGCGCTTTTACATGAATTCAACCTCCCTACCATGCACCCAAAAGTGCATGACCCAGAACTTTTCGATGGAATCGAGGAGTTCCGTGAGCATCTCGGCGGCAAACTCACCATTTTATTACTCCAAGATATTGGACAGCCAGTGGATGTCCACGAACTCCACCACGCCCTCGTCAAGCAAGCAATCGAGCACTTGACCCTCCAAAACAACAAATAAACGATTTTTCTCACTACGACCAAGGAATGCGCTTGTCTCACCACCCCCAAATGGTGCCAGGTCCCAGATAAATCTTGACCACGGAAGTAGTCGCACCAGATCCACCAAATGGCTAAAATCAACACCCTCATGCCATTAAAACCAACATGCCCAATGACACACAAAGAAACTGTTGATCGATATTTCCTAGAACATCGAGCAAAACTTTTAGACATCGCAGCATTCCTGGACAGACTCGACCGTTGCGAATCTATTGAGCAGGATTACCGCATTGATTCTCTTCACAAATGTATCAATGTATTACTTGAAAAAAACGTTGGACGAACAGAGAAGATTCTCAATATCCTCAGCGATCATTCTAAGGAACCGATTAATGTAGCCCACGAACAAGGTGCAAGCGGAGCCCCAAAACAAACAGACCTATGACATACATTGATCCACACATCCACATGGTCTCACGAACAACCGATGATTACGAGCGAATGGCGCTCGCAGGTTGTGTCGCGATTACAGAGCCAGCATTTTGGGCTGGATTTGATCGATCAAGCCCACAAGGATTTTTTGATTACTACCGCCAACTTACAGATACGGAACCAAAACGTGCAGCACAATACGGTATCAACCACCATTGTTGGTTATGCATCAATCCAAAAGAAGCAGAAGATGTTGGTTTTGCACGTGAAGTTATTTCTATCATTCCAGAATTTCTCGATCACCCAACTGTATTAGGAATCGGCGAAATCGGCCTCAATAAAAATAGTAAAAATGAATTGATCATTCTTGAAGAACAACTTGCACTTGCTGAAAAACACAATCGGCTCGTTCTTGTCCACACACCGCACCTTGAAGACAAACTCAAAGGAACAATGCTCATCATGGATGCCGTGGAAAACACTTCCATCAACGTTGATCGCGTTCTCATCGACCATGTTGAAGAACACACAGTCGGCGCAGTTCTTGAAAGAGGTTTTTGGGCGGGTATGACACTCTATCCAAATAGCAAGTGCACGCCACAGCGTGCCGCTGATATTATTGAAATGTATGGCACCGAACGTTTATGGATCAACTCAGCTGGAGACTGGGGACCAAGCGACCCACTTGCCGTTCCAAAATGTCGACATGAACTTGCAAGCCGTGGGCATCATGCTGAAACAATTGACACTATTTCGTATAAAAATCCACTTGATTTCCTTTCCAAGAGTGGTAGATTCTCTGTCGAATAATGCTTGGGTACTGCACCAACGTGCACGCTGGAGAAACACTTGACGAGGTTATCTCAAATCTTCATGACTACGCAAGTGTTATTCAACAGCGTGTTGGCTCCCCAATTGAAGTTGGTCTTTGGCTACCCAAAAAATCGTTAATCAACAAAACATCTGATACATTGAAAGAGTGTTTAAGCAAACTAGATTTGTCAGTCCGTTCATTCAATGGGTTTCCTTATGGGAATTTCCATAACAGCATCGTTGGTCGCGAGGTCTACAAACCAACGTGGTGTGAAGAAGAACGTCTTACCTACACACAACAACTAGCAACACTATTAGCTGAACTACTTCCAGATAACACGAGCGGAAGTATTTCCACACTGCCCCTTGGTTGGGGCGAGGGCTGGAACAGTGATACGCAAGCCGCTCAACAACTTCTGCAATGTGTCGACTTCCTTGAAAATCTTGAGCAAATTTCACAAAAACTCATTCATCTCGACATCGAGCCCGAACCTGGATGTCGCTTACAAACTGCAAGCACTCTTGCAGAATTCATTCAAACACAATTTGGTGATGACGAGCGAGTGAGGAGATATATCCGTGTCTGCTACGACACGTGTCACGCTGCTGTAATGCGAGAAATGCCAAAGGATTCTCTTGATACTTACGCACAGGTTGGACTTGCCATCGGCAAGGTACAACTCTCATCTGCAATTGATGTTGATTTCGATACTCTTTCTGAAGAAGAAAAAAATTCTGCTATTACAGCCCTTCGTTCCCTATCAGAGCCTAGATATTTACACCAAACAACGATTGTTCGAAATAGTGAAATGACGTTTTTTAATAATCTCTCAGATGCTCTACACGAACAGCCAACTGGACATTGGCGAGTGCATTTCCATGTTCCAATTCATAGTAAAGCCATTGGCCCGCTTGGAACAACTCAACATGATTTACTACAGTCTTTAGAAGAAATCCCCACAAATAATGATACGTTGTGGGAAGTTGAAACCTATACTTGGGATGTAATGCCAACATGTTTCCAAGAAAACGAACTCATCAATTCTATTACTTCAGAAATTCGTTGGGCAAACAAACAAATACAGAGCGTTGTCTGCGATGAGTAAAGCACGTGCATGGGTTAATGTATTACGCCTGAGTAACACACCAACACTCATTAGCAATGTGATGGTTGGTTTCGGACTTGGAATTGCTGCACACCGTTTGCAATGGTCAGACGCTACCATTGTTCCAACACTCTCCCCACTCGTCCCTCTCTTCTTAGTAACACTCGCTCTCTTGTGTGCATATTTTGCTGGGCTTGTTCTAAATGACGCAATCGATGTTGAGTTTGACAAAAAAAATCGACCAGACCGGCCGTTACCAAGCGGAACTATTTCAAAAACACAAGTATGGATTGTTGGATTTTCACTCTTGGTCGCAGCGTTGGTGCTTTCCACATTCACCCAAATTCTAGCTTTGTATTTTATGGCTGCTCTTTTGTGTAGCGTACTGATTTACACATATCTCCACCGCTTCATCATTCCTGCACTAATTTTTATGGGATTGTGTAGAGGGATGGTTTACGTTGTAGCATTCTCAGCTTTTAATGTTACTTTCCAATCGGAACCCCTTTTTGTGTTTTCACTGGGCATTGCGTGGTACACAGCAGTTCTCACATTCATCGCAAGAGGAGAGAGTAAAAACAACACAGCAAAGCGATGGCTTGCACTGCTTCTTCTCCCAGCAGCGTATGTACCTGCAATCATGTACTTCACACAATTTCAATTCATTTGGATTGTTTTGTCCCTTGGACTTTTTACGATTTGGACAGTTTTTACAATAGTCGTTTTCCATCTTTCTGAAAAAAGTGTCCATGGCATTCACATGATGCTCGTAGGTTTTTGCTTGCTTGATGTCGTGTATTTGTGCGTTGCAGCCGAAGTTCCAATTGCAATCGTGTCGGGCCTCTGCGCAATTCTCACTATTATTGCACAGAGAAAGATTCTTGGAACCTAACATGAAAAGACTTGCTGTCATCAATGTTGTTGGGCTCACAAAAGAGCATCTTGGTAAGCACACACCAAATATTACTTCGCTTGCAAATAAAACTTCTGTACAGCTATTAGATCCACCACTTCCAGCCGTCACGTCTACTGTACAAACGTCATTGTTGACTGGCCTTGAACCAAAAGATCATGGGATCGTTGCTAATGGCTGGCATGAACGAGAAACAAATGCAACGCATTTTTGGCGCCAATCAAACTCGCTTGTAAAAGGAGAGATGATTTGGGACGCTGCAAAGAAACTTGATCCCAATTTTACTTGCGCAAACATGTTCTGGTGGTTCAACATGTACTCCTCTGCCGACATCGCCGTTACACCTAGACCGTTGTACTGTGCAGATGGCCGTAAAATTCCAGACATTTGGACAAATCCACCCTCGCTTAGAACAGAATTACAACAAAGCCTAGGACAATTCCCATTATTTAATTTCTGGGGACCAATGGCAAATATTACATCTTCAAAGTGGATTGCAGATGCCACAATAATTGTTGAGCAACAATTGTCACCCACATTAATGTTAATTTATCTTCCACACCTTGATTATCCTCTACAAAAAGTTGGTCCAAATCATCCATCCATAGTAAATGAACTTAAACTCATCGATCATGAAGTAGGAAAGTTGATCGACCATTTTACAAAACAGGCTATGCAGGT
>JABHZL010000121.1 GCA_018656645.1 Phycisphaerae bacterium | reverse complement strand
GGGGATGTGCACACGATTGTCAAAGACAGAAAAGTTGATGACCACGCTTGCGTACAATTAAAAATGGAACATGGCGTGGTTGGTGATCTAGTTTGCTCACAAGTTTGCACCGGCGAACGTAACCATGTTTCAGTTCGTGTGTGGGGGGATAAGGGTTCGCTTTCCTGGACGCACGAACGATGCGATGAATTGAAATTCACTGCACAAGATGGCACTGAAACACTATCATTTTGCACAGAAAACCGCGCTCCTTCGGGACACCCCGCAGGATTTGTTGAAGCATTTGCAAATATTTACTTGGATTGTGCTGACAACATGCTTGGCAAAAATGTTGCAATCATTGATGAACAAGAAGGCCTTAAAAGTATGTTATTTATTGATGCAGTATTGCGTAGTCAGGACTCACAGTCGTGGTGCGAAGTTTAGTTCTATTTTTATTTTTGGTGGGATGCTCTGTGCCCAAAACCATGTTGGTGGTTTCAGAAACAGCTGGCTATCGACACGATTCCATAGAGACTGGCGTTGAAGCAATAACTTCTATTGCAACCGATATGAATTTTGAAGTAATAGCGACTGAAGATAGTTCATTGTTGTACGGCGATAATTATGATGTCGTTGTGTTTCTAAACACAACGGGCGATATTTTGAATGATGCAGAACAAAACAAGTTAAAAACAATTGTGGAATCAGGCGCGGGATTCATTGGCATTCACGCTGCTGCAGATACTGAATACGATTGGCCTTGGTATGGTGAAACGCTTCTTGGAGCTTGGTTCGTTTCTCATCCACCTATCTCAGAGGAAGTGATCCAAGTGGTCAACAATTCGCACCCATCTACAAAACACTTGCCAAAACAATGGCAATGTAGGGATGAATGGTATGTGTTCGATCGAACTCCAAGCCACACCTCGATTTTGATGGAAGTAAACTCTCATCCAATCGCCTGGTGTGACACCGTTGGTAAGGGTCGTTCCTTGTATACAGGGCGTGGGCATACCGAAGAAAGTTATTCGGACCAACAATTCCTTCAACATCTGAAAGGTGCAATTGAGTGGGTGTCAGAGTGAGAATTCTGCTAGAATACGTAGTTCGCCCTATTGGAGCACACTATGACAACGCAAGACCCGCAAAACAGTACAGAGCCGACTTTTGAGTCTCTTGGCTTAGCCAAGAAGGTGTTGCGTGTTATTCAAGATGTTGGGTATGAAACACCATCTGCAATCCAGTCTGCTGCGATTCCACCACTTCTTGAAGGTAGGGATATTCTCGGGCAAGCGCAAACAGGGTCTGGCAAAACAGCAGCGTTTGCACTTCCACTGCTGAGTAACATCGATGTGAAGAACCGTGCAGTGCAGATTCTTGTGCTAGCACCAACTCGTGAATTGGCAATTCAAGTAGCCGAAGCATTCCAAAAATATGCAACGCATTTGAATGGATTTCATATTGTTCCTATTTATGGCGGGCAAGATTACCGCGTGCAATTCCGAGCACTTGACCGAGGCGTGCAAGTTGTTGTAGGCACACCCGGAAGAGTGATGGATCATATGCGGAAGGGGAGTTTGAAACTTGATGCTTTGCAATGTCTTGTTTTAGATGAAGCAGATGAAATGTTACGCATGGGTTTCATTGATGATGTTGAATGGGTTCTTGAACAAATCCCAACGGATCATCAAACCGCATTGTTCTCTGCAACAATGCCAAAGCAGATTGAAAAGATTGCGAAAAAATATCTTGAAGATCCTGCGCTTATCCAAATTGAAGATAAAACAAGTACGGTTGAAACTGTTCGCCAAAGATATTGGATGGTAAGTGGGTTGCATAAACTTGATGCACTTACGCGAATTTTAGAAGTCGAAGAAACAGATGGGATTCTTGTTTTTGTTCGCACAAAAATAATGACGACCGCGCTTGCTGAAAAGTTAGAAGCACGGGGTTTTGCTGCAGAAGCGCTCAATGGCGATATGCCGCAAAAATTGCGAGAACTGACAGTGAATAAGCTGAAAAATGGAAAACTTGATATTCTTATCGCAACCGATGTTGCAGCACGTGGACTTGATGTCCCACGAATCAGCCATGTGATTAACTACGATGTCCCTTACGACAGTGAGTCATACATTCACCGTATCGGTAGAACTGCAAGAGCAGGTCGCGAAGGTGATGCAATTTTGTTTATCTCTCCTCGTGAAAAACGCTTGCTTCACTCAATAGAAAAAACAACTAGGCAAAAAATCGAACGAATGGACTTGCCGACTCATAGTTCGGTGAACGACGCACGCGTTGAAAAATTCAAACAACGAATTACAGATACGCTTGCAAATGGAGATCATAAATCGCTGTTTGCAGAAATTGTTGAGTCTTATGCAATTGAACATGATGTTCCGCCAGTTGAAATTGCAGTTGCGTTAGCAAGCATGGCACAAGGCGAGTCACCCCTTGTGCTTGATAAGAATGAAAAAGTTCGGTTTGAACAATTTGACCGTGATGATCGGGGTGGTCGTGGGGATCGCAGGGACCGCCGAGAACGTGGGGAAAGAGGTGATCGCAGAGATAGAAGAGAGCGGCCAGACCGAAAAGAACGAAAAAAGAAGAGTGATCCGATTACGCAGGGCATGGAGCGATTCCATATTTCAGTTGGTAAATCCCATGGTGTAAAGCCAGCGAGCATCGTCGCTGCAATTGGTAGCGTCGCTGGATTGACAGATAAAGACATTGGCAGAATAGAGTTACACGATCAATTCAGCTTTGTTGAATTGCCTTATGGGATGCCCCAATCAGTTTTCAAAACGCTTAAAGGTGTGAAAGTCAGCGGTCAAAAACTTCAAATTGCTCAAGTAAAAACGACTGCTTCCAAGCCTAAGTATTCCAAAGGCAAGCGGAAAAAACAAAAACGAAAATAAACAATCCCGCATGGTGTTTATTCCAAACTACAATGAACCCATGACACAAAACTCTAAAAACAATTCTGCTTTTTTATTACCACGACTTTCAGTTATGATGTTTTTGCAATTTGCAATTTGGGGAGCGTGGTTGCCAATTTTGTATCCATTCCTCCTTGGCTACAGAGAATTTTCATTAACAGAAACAGGTCTATGTCTTTCAGCTGGTGCAATTGGTGCAATCTTTGGACCATTCATCGCTGGGCAACTTGCTGACAGAGTAATCTCAACTGAGAAATTGTTATGTATAAGCCATTTACTCGGTGCTGTACTTGTCTACATGCTTGGTACAACGGAGACCTTCGTTCCGTTTGCAATTCTTTCTGGTGTGTATGGATTTGTTTACGCACCCACAATTGCACTCACAAATTCGCTAGCGTTTCACCATCTTCCCAATCGCGATCGCGATTTTGGGAAGGTTCGGTTATGGGGTACAGTTGGTTGGATTGCAGCAGGGATAGCAGTGGGGCAATATTTGCGAATTTGGTCAACACCAGTCGATGTCCCTATTGAAGAAATTACTGCAGCCCAAGATGCAGGGCGAGCAATAGCGTTTACTGTGAGTGCGGTTCTTGGTGTCATCATGGGTTTCTTTTGTTTAACACTCCCGCATACACCACCTACGCAAAATCAAAAGGATCGCTTTGCATGGCTTGAAACTTTACGAGAAATTAGTGTTCAGCCGCTCGTCACTTTATTCCTGATTGCTGTCCCAGTGAGCGTCATTCATCAATTCTATTTTGTCTTTACGAGTGATTTTGTGACAGGTATTCAAAACAGCGCTGGAAGTAATGCGGCAAATTCCTTCGCAAGCGGCATAAATACTATTCTTGGGGTTGGTGGCGGGGGACTTATGACGATTGGTCAAATGAGTGAAATAGTTGTACTTGCATGTATGCCAATCCTTGCTGTGAAGTTCAGTAAGAAAACCCTACTTTGCACAGGTCTTGTCGCGTATGGATTGCGAATGGCAATTTTTTCATATTTTCCAACACTCGTTCCCGTGATCTTCGGTGTGGCATTGCATGGTCTTTGCTTTGGATGCTTCATCTTTGTCGCATTCATGGTGGTTGATGAGTATTGTTCCAAAGATGTTCGAGCCACTGCGCAAAATTTCTTCAACCTTGTAATAGTTGGAGTTGGAATCATTGTTGGAAGTTTGTTTGCTACTGCCGTTGTTGGAGAATGGGCAATGGTTGATGGCAAGATGGATTACAGCGTACTCTTCTCAGTTCCCATGTGGATAGCACTTGCCTGCCTTGTACTTATGTTTCTCTTCTACCCGAGTGTGAAGTCGCTGCAAGCAAAAGGATAAGTTACCGATTGAGTTTGGTCTCACCCGGCTCAGGAATAGGTGGAGTGGCAAGTTCACCAAATTCGTATTTGGACGGACCCAAGTGTGTCGTGCTGTTCAAGGCGTCGTTATACGCAACCTTCTGGCCGGTGTATGCAGCCTCGCGACCGAGGATCGCCATCATGGTCGATTGTGCCATGAAGTGGCCATCATTGATGGTTGCACGATTGCCACGAATGGCATCGTGTAGTTCGTTATGCTCAACTTGGTACATGTTTGGTTTTTCACCAGTGTATTCCCACGGTGTTGGTCCAACAATTTCAGGTGATCCAGTCCAACTGTTCACAGTACACGTGCCTGTTGATCCAACGATGTAGTCATTGTTGTCGTTGTAGCAAAATGGCATCTGTCTGCAATGCAGTTGTGCTCGGCGTCCATCTTCATATTCATAGACAACACCAAAGTGATCAAACACATTTCCAGATTCAGGGCCTTCTCGCATTTCACGACCACCAATAGCGGTTGCAGTGATTGGCGTAGCATTGTTCATTGCCCAATTGATTTTGTCAACAGAGTGACACGCTTGTTCAACAATGTGATCTCCACCAAGCCAATCAAAATGAACCCAGTTTCGCATCTGCCATTCCATGTCGCTCCAACTCTCCTTACGCGCTTTAGTCCAAAGCGGCGCGGTGTAGTAGGTAGCAAAAACCGAGCGAATATCACCGATCGATCCACCCAACAAATGTCCGTACGTCGCTCGCATTGCTGGTGCGTAACGCCAACAAAATCCAGACATTAGATTTGTATCATTTTCTTTTGCAAGTTTTGCTGATTCTATAACGCTGCGAACACCAGTGCCATCAACTGCCATTGGTTTTTCACAAAAGACATGTTTCTTTGCTTTGACTGCAGCAGCGAGATGTTCAGGCCTAAAGTGTGGTGGTGTTGTCAATATGACCATATCCACACCAGAGTCGATCACTTGTTGAAAGGCATTGAACCCAACAAATCGACGTTCCATTGGAACAACTGCGCGATCACCTTGTTCATTCTTGAGTGTGTCAGCACTTGAAGTAAGTCGATCTTGGAATGCATCGCCCATTGCCCAAATCACTGCGTCTGCATTTGCAGTGAGTGATTGATTTGCTGCGCCAGTCCCGCGACCTCCACAGCCAATCAATCCGATTTTTACAGGATCTCGCTTCTCTGGAATAGCCCAAACGGGAAGAGTTGTAGCCGTAATCGCTGTTGCGGCGGTTGCTTTTTTAACAAATTCTCTTCGTGTAAATTCACTCATTCTTATCTTCATCTTTCATTACAAGGCGTAGTCCAACATAGTCAGCATCTGCAAACCACCAAGGGCTTCGGGGTAATTGCGGGTCGGTTACATTCCAACTTTTTTCTGCTTCTAATATACTATTAGAACCTAATTCTTCTGCCGGTGTTCTAAAACTACCACCAATAACGCGAGGGCCATTATTTGTATTAACCCACTCGCCAACATTACCCCGCATGTCATAGATGCCAAGCGAGTTTGGCTCTTCAGTTGCAACAGGGTGGGTGGTTTTCTCGCTGTTCCATCGGTGCCAAGCTCCGCCATCAGCAACATCGGCAAGTTCCCATTGTTCGATCGTTGGGATCTTATATGTGCGTTCAGTTCTTGTTGAAAGCCAACTGCAGAACGCTTCTGCAGCCTGATATGACATAGAAATTGCAGGATAGCCGGTTCTGCCGAACCCTCGATCAACAGAGGCGTAGGCGGGAGTCGGACCAGTTACGGCATCGACGCCGGCGTGTAAATTGTCTGGACTGTTAATGAACTGTAAAAAGATGTCATATAGATCCCATGTTACTTCGGTTTGAGAAATCCAAAAATATCCATCGACAGTTCGCACAGGCATCATTTCAATTGTGATATCTGTACCCTCAATCGCTTGATTGATCGGTTTTTGCTCTATGGGTGAGGTGCAACCTACAGTTAAGAGCAGAGCAATAACGTAGCATTGTTTCATTGCAACATCATAACTCGTTTGACAATGGCATTGGCGAACTCATTGGCAGTTTCTTTGCAATGCCTGAAGAATAAAGATGGTTCGACGAGTTCGAGTTCATTGAGAAGCAAAGTGCCATCGTCGCTACGGAGATAATCGAAGCGTGCGTAAAGAAGTGAAGCGTATTCTGGGACTTTTTCTAATGTTATATACATATTTTCTATTTCAGATTGAGAAAAATTGTAGGGAACATCACTTGCACCAAAATCATCTTGAACTCGATAATCACCTTTCACTGGAATTTTTTGCACGCCGTGCGTGAATTTACCGTCTATAAAAATTGCAGAAAGTTCACCTGTTGTTTCAACACTTTCTATGTACGGCTGCACCATCATGTCTTGATGCAGTTGTGCATTGAGAAATTCTTGTGCTTCCTCAATGTTCTTAAGTGTAAAACGAAGAGTGTCTGAGGCACATGCGCCAACTTGTGGTTTTATAAAACCTTTGTCAGTTTCAAATTGATGTAACAAATTTTCAAGATCAACTTGTTCGTTTGCGTTAATCCAAGCAGTCTTTGCTATCGCTACGCCGCATAGTTCAAGTTCGTGTAGATAGGATTTATGCGTGTTCCATTCGACAATATTTGCGTTGTTAAATAGCCGTGGAACTGATTGGCACCATTGGACGAACTCCTCTTTTTGGGAGTGATAATCCCAAGTCGTTCGAATGACGGAGATGTCGAATTGATTCCAATCAATGCCTGAATTCCAAATTGGCAAATGCACAGTTGCGCCAAGATTTTTGAGTGATTCAATGAGAGGTTTGTCATCAACTTCCCACCCCGGCAAATCGTTACAAGTAACTAGTGCGATATTCATGAATTATCAATTTCTTTTCTTAGGCGTGGCATACGGAAATAGGCACGATAGCAAATGTATCTACATTGACGAGACCAAGGTCAGTAAGTTTTAATGTTGGGATGACCGACAGTGGGAGGAAACTCAATGGCATGAAGGGATCATCGATAGGACAGCCCATTGAACGCACTGCTTGCAGGACCGCGTGTTGCTTTTGTATGACTTGGGTAGCATCTTCATTGGACATTAGCCCTGCAATTGGAAGTGGAAGATACGCTTTGATTTCTCCATGTGCAACAACACATAATCCACCCTCGGGACTCAGAGTTTGTGCAGCTAGTTCCATGTCACTGTCACAATCGCCTACGACAGCAATGTTGTGAGCATCGTGTCCTACTGTTGATGCAATTGCACCTCCAGAGAAGGCAAAACCGTGCACAAAACCTAGCCCAATGTTTCCTGTGTTGTGGTGCCTTTCGATGACTGCCATTTTGAGGATATCTCGGCTAGTGTCAGCTACGTAGTACCCATCTTTAATAGATGCAGGAAGGTGAAGTTCATTTGTAATAAGTTGCCCTTGATTGAGTTCAATGACTCGAATTGTTTCCCCTTGCGCTTTAATCGAAAAGGAAGTTTCGTCAATTTGTTTTGGAAGGTGTACACTGTTTATTGCAGCTTTCCAATTTGTGTTTGATGTACAAATGGATTTCATCGCATCATTTTCGGCGACAAGCACACCACGATGCCAAGTTTGTTTCACGTGAAATTGGTGCAGATTATTGAAGATGATGAAATTTGCATATTTGCCTTCTTCAATCGCACCGAGGTTGTGTAACGCATAATGATCTGCAGGATTCTTTGTTGCAATACAGATTGCGAGAACTGGGTCAAGGCCAAGTGTGATTGCTTTGCGAATGATGTGATCAATATGCCCTTCGTTTTTTAAATCTGCTGGGTGTCGGTCATCAGTGCAGAAACAAATTTTGTGCGCATTTTCAGGAGTGACAATTGGCAAGAGGGCTTCTAAATTTCTGGCAGCACTTCCTTCACGAATGTAAATTTGCAAGCCAGCGTCAAGTTTTTCTTGCGCTTCCTCTGCAGTTGTTGATTCGTGGTCGCTTGAAATTCCAGAAGCGATGTATTTGAGAAGATCTTTTCCTCGGAGTCCCGGACAGTGTCCATCTACTTTTCCATAACGCAGTCCCATTTGAATTTTCTTATGTACTTCTGGATCATCGTGAATAACACCAGGAAAGTTCATCATTTCTGCGAGGGCAATGACGCGGTTATCATCAAACAGTGGTTCAAGGTCATCAGCAAGAAGTGTTGCGCCGCTGGTTTCAAGAGGGGAAGCAGGAACGCAAGAACTAGCGGCAAAGAAGCAATCCATTGGAAGTTCTTTTGCATCATCCATGATGAGTTTGATACCTGGAATTCCTAGGACATTTGCAATTTCATGTGGGTCAAGAACCACAGAGGTTGTGCCATGAGGCAGAGCAAGATTGCAAAAACCTGATGGAGGCAACATAGTAGATTCGACATGCATGTGCGCATCGATCAGTCCGGGTGCAACAAGTGCTCCATCGAGGTCGATAGTTTCTATTGCTTCAGATGCATCGAAAGTGAAGCAACCGTTCTTAATTCCAATGTCTTTTTTGAGAATCGTTCGAGTTGTGACATCAACGAGTTGACAATTCTGAAGGAGAAAGTCAGCAGTTGTCATTCGGTTTCTAACTCGACTGCATCACCTGGTTCCATGACAAGAACATCGATGCCCTCAGGGGAGAATTTTGTGACATCAACTTCGATTGGCGGCCATGTGTTGTAGTGCATGGGAATAGCGCTTGGAGCACCGATCATTTCGGCAGCAACAGCCGCCATTTCTGGACCCATGGTAAACCGATCACCAATTGGCAGCATTGCAATATCTGGTTTATAAATTTCACCAATGAGTTCCATATCGGAAAATAGTGCGGTATCACCTGCATGGTAGAACACTGCGCCATCGAATTCGACGACAAGCCCACAAGGCATTCCCATGTATTTGCCATTGAAACTCGAAGAATGAAATGCTTGGGTAAAAGAGATTGCACCAAATTCAGTTTCGATACGACCGCCGGGATTACCCGGTTCACATTTATCGTGCCCTTGTTCGCCAAGGTAATCACAGATTTCGTAGGCTGCAAAGACAGTCGCATCGTTAGCTTTTGCAATACCTTCGCAGTCGGCGAAGTGATCGAAATGCCCATGTGTAATTGCAATATGTGTGCATTTGACATCAGCTGCGGCGATTTTCGCAACGGGGTTGTCAGTAAAAAACGGATCGATCAAAAGGCTGTGTGTCCCATTTTCGATCGTAAAGGCAGATTGTCCATGAAATGTAAGTTTGGTTGGCATTTAGGCATCGTACCACCCAAATGGAGGCACACATGGGGACAGAGTGGGGGACAGACCCCATTGTATATAACATGTGTGGTAGCAGTTGTTTATGCGCGTCTACGCCTGCGACCAGCTCCAAGGCCGGCAAGTGCAAGCAGTGCAATCGCACCCGGTGCTGGGACAAATTGATGCGAAAATGCATACTGCCCAAGAACTGAGAATGCTGCCTGCTCTGCTATAGACCAACCCTCGTCACCATATGTGATGAACTGAATTGGATCAGGTGCGTATTCGGTGAAATCAACATCGTAGAGGTTGGTCGTTCCATTATGTGCCGCTCTGACGTCGCTCCACGCAAATCCTGCTGAAGTTTGCCCCTCATCCCACGTGAGTAGGGCGGTGACAAGTTGGGTGTCGTTCCCCATGTCGTACCAGTCAATATCAGAACCAGTGTCACCACCAGCAAACCAATCGGTGTTTGACCCAGTTGTTGCAGAAATGCCAATGTACTGATCTGGGTTACTGCCAAATGGGTCATTTGGATTTGCCCCACCAAACATGCTGATTAAAGATGTTCCAGAATCTGTACTCGCGAGCAAAAAAGACAACCGCCCCTCAGTTTCAATCCCGTCATTTTGCAAAATTTGAGCGAGAATATCGCGGTCACTCATCGTGAATGCATGATCGTTCCCACCAAGGATACCGTTGACTTGGCCTGCCTCAAGGTCAAAAGAGCCATTCACTGTATCGATGGTCAAATAATCTCCATAAACCAAGTTGGTCGTGGCTAGGATCGTTGTCAGAGTTGTTAAACCAATTGAGAGGTGCATCTATACGTTCTCATCGACCCGATTTGGCTTCGGTCTAAGGATTAATTACGTACGATTATTGATGAAAGTTGCCATGAATTGCCATTTAAACCGTAGAAATTACCCATTTTCACAAAATAGGTGCTATTAACCCCACTGCGTGCTGCCAGAGCCTTCTACCAATTGTCCAATCAGTGACGGTTTTGTCTGCAAGGAGCGTAGAACGGTCAATATACGATTGCTGTAAAAATCGTAAATGACTCGCAAAATCGCTGTCGTATGCAAGCATGCTGATTTCAAAATTCAATTCTAAACTTCTTCTATCTAAATTTGCAGATCCAATTAAAGCAAGACTTTTGTCGATCGTCATTGTCTTTGCATGTAGTAATCCGCCATGAAACTCGTGGATGTGTACTCCTGCATCCATCAACCTTGCAAATCGACTTCTGCTCGCTGCTGCGACCAACAGAGAGTCATTTCGAGCGGGTAGTACAAGGTGCGTGTCAACACCACGATTCGCTGTAATTCGAAGTGCAGATTCTGTTGAAGTGTCGGGAGCAAAATATGGTGTTGTAATGATAAGCTCTTCTCTGGCGCTATGAAATGCTGTCTGTAATAAATCGGGCAATGCTTGGTTATTGCTATTTGGCCCTGTGGCCATGAATTGAACGGGGAATCCACCTTCGACAGTTTCAACAGGTTCTTGCAGAAGTGATGATAAATTTTCATCACTATCCATGAACCAATCTTGGACAAAAACTGCCTGAAGTTCTCTAACAGCAGGGCCAACAAGTCGAACTGATGCATCAATCCAAGGTGCGAATTTTGGTTTGAGAGCAAACGATGGCTCAGCTATATTTTGGCTACCGACATATCCAATTGCGTTATCTATTACTGCAATTTTTCGGTGATTACGTAAGTCAAGACGAACGAGAGTAGCTCTCAAAATATTTGCCGGGAGTGCTTGAGTAATGCGCACACCTGATTCATTTAATTTTTTACAGGTCGTTGAACGAAGAAAATCCTTAGAACCAACAGCGTCAAGAAGAAGTCTGCAATGTATTCCACGTGAGGCTGCTTTAGATAATGCGTTTGCTACTTTTTCCCCTGCAAGATCGTCAAGCATAATGTAAGAAAGTACATGACAATGCGACGTTGATTCATCAATATCTTTTGTAAGAGAATCGATCATTTTTTCTGAATCACCGAATAAATCAGCTATATTCCCGCCAATTACAGCCGAAGCGCCAACGGCTTCGGCAATGCTTGCGATTGGTTGGTACTCATGTACGACACAAGTGGGTGCGTGCCCTTCATCTGGACAATGTGAAGCGTAACCAGAAGGAATAACTTTTAAAATTTCTTTGTGTCGCTTTCTTCTCAGCGCACCAAGTCGAGTTGTGCCAACTAATAAGTAAATAGCAGAACCAACAAACGGCAATGCGACAAGCAACAAAATCCATGCAAGTTTTGCAGACGGGGTTTTTTTACGTTGTAAGAGAACCACAAAGATCATGAAAATTTTGAGGAGAAGATCGCTAGTAAATAGTAAGACTGTCCATGGAGTTTCACTCATATATGCACGATACACGAATTAGAAAAATAGACTCAGAATCCGATTTTTGCAATTCTGTCTGGCTGTGTAATATCAAGTCCTACAGATCTTCCTCGGTCAATAGCGCCGTGATCTCGGTAGATATGATCAAGGCGTGCTATTTTTTCACTCGCCAATGCTTCTAAACCAACTTCTTGACCGGGAGCAGAACCCCAAACCAATTGGCAGGGTGTGTCGGTAAAGAATGTTAAGGATCCGTTGCTTGACCAACTAGAAAGATCAATCGTTTTGACTTGTAATGCCCAAGGTTTATCGTAAATTAATCGCAGTACTTGGAGCGCAGCAATAATGTCTCCACCATCCCAACGAAGTCCCGGTCGTTGTGGTGATGAATGCTCTGGAGCATTGAGTGTAACGAAGTGATAACCTGAGGAAACAATTCGCCCGTCACGATCTGGCAGCACAACGCCCATCGCGTTGACAAATCGTTCTATATTCCTAGTGCGTACACGTGCGTGTGGAATGAGAAAAGTAGCATCAACATTTGCATGCGATGTATCTATCCATGAGACTTGTTCGACAGAAGCAAACCAGCCAGTCCCTTCGAGTGCTTCAGAGGCATTGATGAGTCCTTGCCTTCCAACAGGAATTGCAGCGAGATGGGATCTTGTCAAATCTTGCAATTCTGTAAGTAAAGAAGGATCAAGCCATATAGGTGGATTGTCAAAAGTGACAATCAAATCCTTTGCTGCAATACGAGTCGCTCTCAAATTTGGGACACTAAGTGCGGTCAATGTGATGAGTCCAGCAATTGTCAGCGTCCACGCAACTGTAATTGGTGACTTAAATATGAACAAGAATGCTTGGATCCAGCGCAAAAACACCACTCCAAAAGAAGCGGAAGTATTACGAATGAGTGAAAAACGTTTTCGGTGTTGACGAGCCATGGCGTACTACAACATCGGCTTTTCGTATTAATGGTCTTGAGTTGCGGTCACGATTAGCTTGGTACAAAGGTCAGTCATATCTAAGCCAGCATGTGATGCAGCCATTGGTAATAACGAGTGGTCGGTAAAACCGGGCATCGTGTTGACTTCTAAGAACCAAAGCCCCTCGTTATCAAGAATGAAATCAACTCTTGCAAGGTCTCGAATATTCATTTCTTTTGCGATTTCAACAGCCCATGAAACGCACGTTTGATCGGGGAGTTGTGGGTCAAGGATGTATTTCGTGTCGTTACGTTCATACTTCGCAGCAAAATCATAATTTCCACTACTTGGGATGATCTCAATAATAGGAAGTGCTTCTCCGTGAATAACACTAACCGTGATTTCACGACCTTTTTTGTAGGACTCAGCAAGGAGTTCTGTTCGATGTCGAAGAAGTTTTGGAAGTTCGTTTTCAACCTCTTGTGCATTCATACAAATAGCAATATCAACACTTGAGCCATCGTCAATTGGTTTTAAAACAAGAGGTGGTTGCAGTGGGCAAACTGAGGATGTTATTTCATTCCAATTAGGTGTTTGGATGCCTAGTTTTATTGCAATTTTTTTACTTTCGATTTTGTCCATCGCTTTTGCAGCTGCGATGCTTCCTGATCCGACAAACGGAACATTTGCTGATTCAAGGATCGTTTGTAATGGCCCACCCTCACCATAAGGACCATGAAGTGCGGGAAAAATAACATCTGCATTCAACGCGAGTATGTCATCAACTGTTGGAGTGTCGATTAATTCTAGGGTTGTGCAAAACGATTGGTTTGTTTTAAGTGCTTCTGTAATCGCCGTTCCTGAGGCAATCGATATATTCCGTTCAGCGTCTGGTCCACCTACGAGCACAACAACCTTTGGTTTCTTCATCGGATGACCTCAGGATCGCGTGACCAGGTGACAACTTCGTTTTGTAAATGTATTTGGGTTTTGTCTTTGACGCGTTCACGCACAGTTTGCATGAGGTCTATTACGTTTCGCGCAGTAGCATTCGCATTAGTAACGATGAAATTTGCATGTTGTTTGCTGATCGAGGCTCCGCCTACACTTAATCCTTTGAGTCCAGCGTTGTCAATCAGTTTTCCTGCTGACATTCGAGTGCCATCAGGAAGCAGTGGATTTTTGAATGCACAGCCAGCAGATGAATCTGCAAGAGGTTGGCACGATTTTTTCCACGCAAATATTTCTTTAACCTTATCTCGAATTGGAATAGGGTCACAATGTTGCAATGTAAATGTTGCAGAAAGAATGATTGGTTCAGCAATTCTACTTTCTCGATATCCAAACTGGATATTTTGTTTTGTATGTGTGATCAATTCACCGGTTGTTGATAAACAGGTAATTGTGTCTAGGGTGTCGCTAATACACCCATATTTACCTCCTGCGTTCATGCGAACGGCGCCCCCGATTGATGCAGGAATTCCTGTCATTGCTGTCAAACCATCGAGACCGTGACGTACCGTTTCCATGAGTGTAGTTGCCATGTCCGCACCTGACATGGCATGGAGTGCTTCTCCTTGATCTGTTGTGTGATACCTTGTTTGTTTAAAACAGTCGTGGTCTAGTTTTACAACAATTCCGTCGATTCCAATGTCGTCAACAAGTAAATTTGCACCATTGCCAAGAACGCGAAATGGAACTTGTGAATCGTGGCATCTACGTAGTAACAAAGAAAGTGCATCTGCAGATCGAGGTCGCACAAGTGCATCTGCTTGACCACCTATGACAAAATGTGTCATTTTGCCGATTGGAGCATCAAATGTAACGTCTACGTCTAGGTCGCCAAAAAATGTTGATCGGAAACGAGCGGGCATGTTCTGCTTAGGGTACCCGCAAGGATGATTTAACGAGTTTATGACCGATTGTTGTCACTGGTCCAGCACCCATGATGACAATTAGATCTCCATCCTTTACGATTTTGCAAAGATGATCGACAATATCGTCAAAGTCATTGATATGTTTTGCAGATGCTCCTTGCGCGGTTAATCGATCAACGAGATCTTGAGCCGAGACACGCTGTTGTTCAGCAATTGAATCGCGGACAAAGTAAATATGTGGCACGATGATGACGTCTGCACTTGAAAAACTTTGTGCAAAGGCATCAAGTAAGAATCGTGTGCGGCTGTGTTGATGTGGTTGAAATACACAGATGAGTCGTTTTGGAAGTTCTGCTGCTCGAAGTGCGTTGAGTGTTAATTCAATTTCGGTTGGATGATGACCGTAATCGTCGTAAACAATTGCGGATCCACCATTGCATGGCAGTGTGCCAAGTTTTTGCAATCTTCTGTCAACACCTCCGAAATTTTCAAGCGGTGCAATGATGTCAGTCCAATCGACGCCTAGATTAGCGGCGTGAATGGCAGCAGCAGCAGCGTTAAGAGCATTGTGTGATCCAGGCATTGGATTTGTCCATTGAATGGTCCACATTCCATCGCGAAGGATTCCAACTCTTTTCACTGCAGGATCGAAAATGATTTGGTAATCGGCTTCTGGGTGGAATCCAAAAGTTTCCACTTTGCACGTGAGGCTGGGAGTGATGAGTTGTCGGTGTGCATTGTCGTGCGCAATGAGAAGGTAGCCGCCGTCATTTTCACAAGGAATTCGCATTGCAAACTGTTTGAACGATTCGATGATGGCATCGAGTGATCCATACACATCTAGATGATCTTCTTCAATGTTGTGAATGAGTGCGGTCGTTGGATGGTGGTCGTGGAACGAGCGATTGAATTCGCAAGATTCGCAAACTAAAATCCCTTGTTCACCTTTACGTCTCCCAGTATGTAGTTGAGCAGAGCCTACTCTGCTCGATCCACCAATTTGGTTACACGTTGCACCTACAATAAAACTTGGATCCATATTCGCATGCAATAGAATTGCACTCAGCATGGAAACGGTCGTTGATTTTCCATGTGTGCCGGCGAAGCAGACTGCTGTCCTACATTGTTGTACAAGCCCAAGCATTTTTGCGTATGAAAGAACGGGGATGCCGAGTTCTTCAGCTACTAGAATTTCTGGATGTTCTTCTGCAATTGCTGCTGAGGCGACGACGGCAGAGGAAGTATGATCAATTGATTGTCCGTTTTGCTCATAGCAGACGTTTATTCCATCGTCGATGAGACCTTGGGTAATTGGGCTAGGAGTGGAATCTGTACCAGAGACGCAAGCGCCAAGTTGGCTGAGTAGCCTTGCAAGTCCACTCATGCCACAACCTCCGATCCCTATGAAATGGAAGTTTTTTCCTGAAAGTTCGTCTGCATTGAAGGGAAAAGTGGGTGTTGGTCTCATCTCTATAGATTGTATCGCCGTCCTTGGTCCTTGTTCTTGAGAATAGGAATTCAACAAGCACTCCGTGTTGTATCTGACGTTATACCCGGTACAGTTCATAGATTGACCCCAGGTTTCGGTATATGCATACATCGCGATACGATGCTGCACCCTCAGCCCCGCGTCACTCGACTAGGTACAATCTACAACATCATGTCTCACCTCCACGCTCAAATATTGATTGTTGATGACGAACCAGATCACGCAGAGGTAATGGCCGAAGCGCTGAGGAGGCTTGGCCATGTCTGTACAGTCGTCGATGGACTTGAATCAGCACGATCTGAGCTGACTCTCGGTAGTTTTGATCTGGTTATTACTGATATGGTGATGGAAGAGGAAGATTCCGGATTGAAAGTGCTCGCATTAGCACAAGAGCACCAAGATAGCTGTGCGACAATTGTTGTGACTGCACATGGTGATATCCCAACTGCGAAAGCTTCTCTCAAGGGCGGGGCATATGACTTTATTGAGAAACCACTCGACCTTGATGTTTTTCGAAACCTATCAACTCGTGCTCTTGAATCGGTCATGCTTCGCCAACAAAACGAAAGTCTTCGAGGACAAATTGATTCTGCCTACGGTTTTGAAGGCATTATTGGTGAATCTAACTCGATTACAAAAGTGATTGATTTAATTCGACAGGTTGCCCAAAGCAACTTGCCGGTAATAATCACGGGAGAGTCAGGTACAGGTAAGGAACTTGTAGCTTCTGCATTGCATAATCATTCAAAAAGAGCTTCGAAAAGATACGTTGCCTTCAATTGTGCAGGGCAGAGTGAGTCACTTATTGAAGACCAACTCTTTGGGCATGTTCGCGGAGCATTCACAGGCGCTGACCGAGATCGAGAAGGCATTTTTGAATATGCAAATAATGGCACAATTTTTTTGGATGAAATTGGTGATATGCCAATGACTATGCAAGCAAAATTACTACGTGTTTTAGAAACAGGCGACGTAATTCGTCTTGGACAAAACAATTCACGATCAACTGACGTTCGATTTATTTCTGCCACAAACCAAAATCTCACAGATCGTTGCAAGACTGGCGAATT
The DNA here is from genome assembly GCA_018656645.1 of Phycisphaerae bacterium. Taxonomy (GTDB): domain Bacteria; phylum Planctomycetota; class Phycisphaerae; order Phycisphaerales; family SM1A02. The sequence continues at coordinate 52,449 of JABHZL010000121.1, read as the reverse complement.
CAGAGAAGATTTATTATTCAGAATTAAAGGTGCTGAAATAAAAATTCCACCGCTGCGTGAACGCAGAGATGATATTCCACTTTTGGCGAATCACGCTCTTGGGAATTATGCAGCGGATATGGATGTTTCTATTCCAGAAATTTCAGAACCTGCCATATTGCGATTGGTTGGGTATGACTGGCCAGGTAATGTTCGTGAATTGATAAACGTTGTGCAAAGGATGGCTGTAATGGCTGGTGGCAAGAAAATTGAACTCGCACATGTTCCAGACGAAATTCGTAGCAGTCAGTCTGATGACGCTCCTGACTTGGGCAGTCTTGCTGGTGTTGGGCTAGATAAACTTGAAAAAGAAGCGATCCGTCAAACCCTCGCCATGACGGGCGGCAACCGCGAACAAACTGCAAATTTACTTGGGATTGGCGAGCGAACGTTGTACCGTAAACTCAAAGAATATGGTGTGAAGTAAACTTACTCGTAACTGATTGTTCCTGTACTTGCTGCAACAGAAAGCATCCCTTCACTCTCACCGATAGTGAGCGTGATTGAAGTTTCGGCTGTGAAGTCGGTAAGTCCGCCATTTGGATCGAATGCGATGATGTTGTCATTGGCGTTTGTGCTGAGCAAAACACCACTAGCGGGCCTACCTCTGCCCTCACCAATTGTAACTGTGAGTGGATCTTCAGAAATCGTTTCAAGTACTGGCGTTTCTACATCATCCATGTGTGCGATGTGCCATCCCGAGCCATCATCGTGAATCACAAGACAATACGCATCCTCTGGATGTGTGATTGCAAGTATTTGTGTGTGTTCAAGGTCGCTAGTAAGCAAACGTTCTGCTGCATTTAGACGAAGTGCATCAGTGTCTCCTACAAGTGGTACAGCAAGTGCTGCAAGAATTGCAAGAACTGCAAGCGATATCATTAATTCTACGAGTGTGAACCCTGACCGCTTCATTGTCTGATTCCGCCTGCGAGCATCGTTCCGTGTTCTCGGTGTGCTTGTCGAACTAGTTCTTCCCATCGGTATGTATCAGCGGCAATCATCATCATGATAAAGATGACGTCATTTGGTCTTGCAGTTGGTTCATCCCTCCAATCAGCCCACCGATTTGTTGCAGCAGCGTATTCATTATCACTAATTGAATCGATGATCGAATCGATAAGGTTTGGATCTAATGATGCTATATTTTCAATTTCAGAAAATAATTCACCGTTGTCGTCGTAGAGGGAACTGCTGTGATCTGCGTATCCACCATTATCAAGTGTTGCGTCGTACAACAAACGAGAGGCGCCTTGCATTGAGACTTCGTCAGCAGCAACTCGGCCACACAATGTTGAAATATCTTCGAAGGAAACTTCACATTGTGGTGCATACATTTCTGCTTTGATAGTTGTGATTCCGTCAATGTCCCAGTCATTACTGCCGTGACCGTAAAGTTGGACACGAGTAGGGTCCATCCAAGATCTGTGAGATTGGTTTTCGTTCCCGATGTAACTTGATGAGATGTCAACATCACCGCCAATATGCATCGTTAGGGTTGCTGTATCAGAGAGAATAATTCTAGTTCCGTTTAGTGATACATCCTGTTGCACATTGAAGGTAACATCGCCTTGGATTTCGATTGTTTTATCTGAGCCAAGATGTAGTGCCTCGATGTCATAGGTTCCGCTTTGTACAACGGTGTTTGTGTTGTGGTAATTATTTCTTCCTCGGTTTCCGAATGCGAAGCTTTGAATCCAGTTAGAAAAACCCGAATAAGTAGTGTTTGTTTCTGCTTGGGAACTTGATAGAGTCAAGGGCGTTCCGCCTACAGGAGCAGTAGGGGGTGATGGCAAAGTTGGATTGCCATTAAAATCGAAGCGGTCGACAGTTGAACTCGAAAGCATTGAAGAAGCATTGTTTGGTGTGTGCAATTCTAACGAATTTCTTTGAAATGGAGAATCAATTTCGACAGCAAGAGGTCCTGTTGCGAGTGTTCCGAGCCGAAGAGCATTTGATTGTAGGGATAGAGGCGAAACTGTCCAATTTTGTACGGATGCGATGTCGTCTATTTCAATTGATGATGTTGCAAAAATTGCATATTCACTGAAATCGAAATCATACTCTTCTTCGTTTGGAATTATTGTTGCAGATGCTTGTGTTGATTGTGTGATTTGATTTACTGTTGAAGTAATTGTGATTTCAACTTTACTTGTCTCTTCAGTTGGAGGCAAATCAGTTGTGGCATCTATAATGGAAATCGAGATGACTCCCTCACCAACTTGTAGACCAGAGAGAAGAACTCCATCGATATGATTAGTTTGCCATTCGGTGTCAGTTTCAAGAATTGCGATTGCTAGTTCGAGCCCAGATTCCGAAACAGCACGTGCACGCGCTGCAGATTCGATGTTCGTTCCAATTGCAATTGAATTGTCTGTGCTTCCGAAATATGCAACAGCCATTGTGCCAGTTACAAGAATGGCAACCATGACGAGCATCAAAGCTATTCCACGACGATCATGCATTACTGTTGCTCCTGAGGTGGAAGATGTTGACGGATTGATTCATCAACAATCGCGTCGCTTGATGGACCAAAATTTGTTGTGAGTGAGAAACGTATGCAAATTCTGATTGCGGTTTGTGGATCTAGATCATCCGTCCAGATTGAACATGTTTCCATTCCGTCTATAAGATTAAACTCATTGATTAGCCCAGAAGTATCAAACGTTGCAAGTAACGTATCGTAGTTTGTCATTTCGTCGCATTCAGTATCTGCAGCATCGATCATAGATTGTGACCAATTATCTGGAAAATCTACAAACTTCACAGTAAAGAGACTATTTGATGCGTCAAAGGAGAGCCAGCGGATTTCAGAGGCGTGCACTGTGTTACTTTCGCGATCATCATTAAGCCAAATTGCAAAGGCTGTTTCATCTTTAGATAATAAACAGCGAGCAGGCGCAATGTAAGCTGAAAGTCGAACTTGCGATGTCGCTAGTTGTACTGCTGTTCGCCGTCCATCATCACGGGAAGTGAGGCCGTTTGAAACTGCAGCCATCATCGATGCAATGGCCGCGCCAATTGTTGCTGTGATACCGATCGCTAAGATCATCTCCAAAAGTGTAAGACCGCGACGATTCATGAACTGGGCTCCGCGATGAATCGTTCAAGATTTGCCAATTCACGACCATTTTTTGTAACTGCAATGACATTGATTGTCTTTCCAGTGATGTAGATTTGAAGTTCATCTATAAAAATTTCAGTAGGTGTGATTGTGACTTGTCTGCCGACTTTATTCCAATCGCCTTCGAGGGCTAGACCGGTTGGATCAGTGAGCGTGCCGACCTCTTCACTGAACCCGTGCCATGTGTCAAGTTTTTCCCATTCCGATTCACCGATTTGTGAGAGCAGTGATTCTGCAGCGATGGTTGCAACAATTCGTTCTCGAACTTCAAGATTTTGCTGTTGAGCTGCAACGATCGCTTGGGTGATCGAACTGATGGCAAGGGTGAGTAGACCAACAGCGATCATGACTTCAAGGAGGGCGATGCCTTTTCTTGGAAAATGGTGACGTGAATACATACGTGACTCATCGAAATCATTGCAGGGGCTCATCGGTGCGAGTTTCGTTGATTGTCACATTGTTGAACACTAAATCGATGTGAGTGGATTTAATCACCCAAATTACCATTTGTATAGTCCTATAACTCCTGCCAATTGGGGACAGACGCTCAGAAAGGCAAGGGGAGAGGAAAGGGGGACAGACGCGGGGGACAGGCCTCGAGACTGAGGTGGGGACAGAGCGCATTATTAACCTAAAAAGTGTACCTGGTCCGCTTTTTGACCCTCTTTGCAGGGTTAAGTACTGTGCAGGTAGTGTGAGATAGGCGTTTTTTTGTGGGATGGGTTGCGTTGGGCGTGGCACTCGTCATAATGCTCACACCATGCCGTGGCGGCTCTATCGATACATGCTTTTAGATATGCTTCGGCAATTTGCTCTGACCGCTGCCGTGCTGGTTGTCGTCATTGCATTTGGGGCAGCAATTAAACCACTTTCAAATGACAGTTTGATATCTCCGATAGATGCAGCGATTTTTGTTGGATACGCAATGATTCCGATGTTGCAGTTTGCTCTTCCGTTTGCAGCTGCGTTTGCAGTGACTCTTACTTTTCATCGTCTTTCACAAGATAATGAAATTATTGCGATGGCTGTTGCAGGGCAATCCTACACTCGCATTTTGGCTCCCTTCGCCGCGCTTGGAATTTCATTGACAATCCTATTAGGTGTTCTCACACAATGGGTCATTCCAAGTTTTATTGGAAAAATGGCGGAATCGCTTGTAGCAGATATGCCACGCATGTTGACTAGGTCGATTGAACAACATTCACCATTTGTACAAGGCGATCTTGTAATTTGGGCGGAAAAAGTTTATCCTGGAGGAAAAGACGGTGATCGAATAGTTCTTCACCAAGCAGCTGTAGCAAAAGTAAATCAACAAAACCGTCCTACGATGTATCTCACTTCAACTGCGGCTTCCATTGATATTGAAAAAAACAATAATGAATCATCTTTACATATTCGTAGTAAAAATACTGTGCAGTGGACTGATGACGGCGGAGGGGCAGGTTCTACTCGAGGAGCGCTTGAAAGTGAATTGACACACGCAATTGGTATTAATTCTGAAACAAATCGTCGACCATCGACAATGACTCGGCGCGAACTACTAGATGCAGAAGAAGATCCAGTTCTGTATCCACCAATCCGTGAAGCAGCAGAACATCTACGAAATCAACTCGCATTGCAAGAGTATTGGAAATCACTATCAAAACACTTCAATACCAAAAAAGAGATGAAATTCACTTCTATCATCAATGATCAGCAGCTTGTTGTTACATCAAAAAGTTTTAAGAAAGGAATCTTCAGAGGTTCTATCAACGTAGATTTGCTAAGGCGAAATGGAGAGAAAAGTTTACTAATCCCAAAAACCGCACGCTTGGAATCGATTCAAGATCCAAGCGGATCTGTTTCATCATTGACGTTGTTGATGGATGACGTTCGAGTTGCTGTAGGAGAAATTGGTGAAAACATTCGATCTGAATTACAAGTTCAATCACTTCAGATTGATGCAGATATTGCGACCCCAGCAATAGGAACGAACATCCCAGAATTACTTTCAAGAGCGAGTGATGTAGAGAAAGGATCACTACCAAAATTAGCAAACAGATTGCGTGTGCAGATTGAAAATTTACACGAACAGGTAATTAGCAGAATAAACCAGAGATGGGCGATGAGTGCAAGTGCGTTACTTATAGTGTTACTAGGCAGTATTACTGCAATACGATTACGTGACAAAACAGCTCTTGCTACTTTTTCAAGGGTTTTCTTTCCAACAGTTGTCGCAGTGATACTTATATTCGCAGGGGGTCAAATTGTTCGTGATGGTCGAATGGGTTTTGGATTTAGTGTGATGTGGTCAGGAAATATTGGAATGATGATTTTGATTCTCTTGTCTTGGAAGAAACTGAGGCTTCACTAAATGAATAAATTAACACGATCAGTTGTGACCCGGATGACATTTAATTTCGTCACCTTGTTTGTGTTGATTTTTGTACTTGGATCTATGATTGATCTGATTGTAAATCTTGAAGAATTCGACAAAGTAGCGACTCGATTAACCGAAGGGAAGGGGTTATTTTCTAAATTAGTAGCGATCATATATGTTGCATTTGGATTTGAAGGTCCACGAGTGTTTCAAGTGTATGCATATTTTCATGGCCTCATTGCAATTGGAGCAATGGGTTTTACGGCAACGCAGATGTGGAAATCTCGCGAGTTCGTTGCCATGATGGCAGCGGGCATTTCATTACGAAAAATTGCAACACCATTTATAGTTGTTGCATTTTGTATAAGTGGGATTGCGCTTATAAATCAAGAATTCATGTTGCCCAAAGTTGCACCACTTTTACTTCGGTCACATAGCGATGTTGGAAATGATTCTGTGCAAGCGTTTCCCGTTCCATTTACCCCAGATCGAAACAACACACTTTTGATAGCATCCTCTCTTGATCCTGCAACAGGCAATCTTTCATATCCTACATTTTTAATCCGCAATGGCGATGGACAGATGACCCAACGAGTGTATGCAACAAGTGCGATTTGGGATAAAACAACAAATGGAGGGTGGCTATTGGAAGGCGGAAAATCTTCTCAAATTATGTCAGAAGACGAAGCAGATAATAATGTTACAACATATGTGCCCGAAGACGTGGAGTTTTTTGAGACGGATCTTTCCCCTCATTTATTGACCTTGCATCGATATAGTCAATATTTAGGATTACTTGGTATTTCTCAACTTAACGAAATGTTGGAAAGTGTAGGAACTTTTGATATAGGTTTGCTCAAACGGCACTGGTATGCAAGATTTTCTACGATAGCAATGAATATCTTTGCGATGTTGATAGTAATACCACTCTTCGTAACAAAGGAACAAATTTCAATCGTTAGACAGTCTGTGCGTTGCGCAGCTATTTCTATAACGATTTTGTTTGGTGGATCTTTTATAATGTTGATGGCATTACCAGAAATTCCAGCGATTGTTAGTGTATTTTTGCCAGCAATATTGTTGTTTCCGATTGCATTGGTTCGAATTGCAGCAATGAGAACGTAACTAATATTATTGTTGCAATGCTTGTTTTACATCTGGGTCAATGATGTTCGATTTCGCAGTTGATTGCAATCGCTCTGACAATCGATCCATCTCAAGTTGCTCCATCGCAAGTCTGCTTAATTGCTGCATTTCTTCTTGGACATCGGTAAGCGCAACTGTTTGTTTAGTTGGTTGCCCCGTGACTGTGATGAGCAACCATCGATCTTCGATTAACATTGGGGGAGAGCATTCGCCAATCTGTAATGTTTGAATTTGTTCCCGAACAGAAGATGGCCAAAGCGGATCAACTGGGCTAATTGGTGCAACATTTCCACCTCGGATGGCGCTTGGATCGATAGACATAGTTGCAGCAACTGCGGAGAAGCGTTCGCCAGAAAGTAATTTTTCCCTTGCTATTGATGCTTGGCTAAGTGTAGAAGTAACAAGTATCTGTACTGGATATTTTGGCCCGTAAATCAATGCAAACATTCTGTTCGCTGAAGCATCAGTAACTTTTATTTTTGTTTGCACCAGTTTCCGTAGTCCGGCGTTTCTTCTACATAGTGCATCAAGGCGCTGTTTCCCGTAACCACGTTCAGTTAAGATTAATTCGAGATCGGAAGCTTGATTTCTTTGTAATGTGCGAAGAAGTACATTTTTTTCGTAATCAATTTCAACATCAGTTATCTTCGGCATCTGTTCTTGTTCAAGCTCTTGTTCAATCGCGTTGCTTAGTAAGAGATCTCGATAAATCTCTGCTCCACTTGCTTCAACTAATTGAACCCACATATCTTGCCGAGTGATAGATTGTCCAGAGATGATTCCCACAACTCTTGATTGTATTTTTTTGCCCAATCTGGCTTCATTATGGATAGGTTTTGTCGCTTTTTCTCCACATCCAAGGAATATCACAAGAAGAAACGTGACAAATGTAGAATTGGCTAGTATTCTGTGAAGCATGGCAAAGCAAAGGATACTCGCGTGCCCACTCTGTGGGGAGACTCAATATGAACAATCCGTATGTAAGCAGTGTGGCGGGAAATTAGATCCAGATGGGCTACTCTTAGCAGAATCCTCATTTGGTCCCTGGTATTTGCGTGACGAAGAAAATCCATTCGCCCCTGGGATGACATATGATCTTTTAGTACATAAAGTTAGAGAAGAAAATGTGCATAGGTTTTCCCTCGTCAGAGGGCCAACAACGAGACAATTGTGGATCGTTGCAAAAAGAGTACCCGGAATCGCCCATCTTTTAGGTAGGTGCCACAAATGTGATGAACATGTGGATCCTACATCTCTGTCGTGCCCATCTTGCGAAGTAACATTTGGTGGATACCGAGATCGTGATTCACTTGGTCTTGAGGAGGCACCACCGAAGAAAGTTACAACAACGGGGGTTTCATCATTTTTAGGGGACACAGCAATTTTTGACACATGCTCAGAACCTATGAAACTCCCAGAAAAATCTCCTGAAACGCCTCGACGGGAAGAAGGAGAAGGTAACATTTCAGGCCCAGGTTCGCCTGCATTTAGAGTCCTTCAGCGCTCGATTGAAAGTTCGAAGCGAAAAAATCGAATTCTCATGGTTGCACTCGGAGTCGTTTCGCTTATCTTGATCCTCGTCCTGATGAACCGTTAAGTATTTAACTCGAGTAGTTACCGGACTTGCATAACAGAGATTATCGTTGAAATGGGCATCATGCCGATGGCATCTAGGCTGCCGTAACACGCAGTGGGATCGGCGCGGCGGCTCTCGCTGGTTCCCTCGGACAGGATGTTCGCTCGCAGAGTTTGCGAGGACCGAAGGATAGAGTCAGACCGCAAGGATTGCGACACACATGAAAGTGCAGACAACAAGATTTGGTTCAGTAGAGGTAGATGCCACAAGAATTATCGAGTTTCCATCAGGTCTTCTCGGTTTTTCAAGTTATACAAGTTACGCACTCTTACAGCCAGACGACGAGGGACTTTTTTATTGGCTTCAATCAACTGAGGCCCCAGAATTAGCATTTGTTGTAACAGATCCCTCATCATGGGTACCTGAATATCAAGCAAATGTTAGAAGAGAACAAATGGATGAGTTAGAACTAACGGATCTAGATGCTGCTCAAACATTTGTAATTGTAAATAAATACGATCTTGCACTCACTGTTAATTTGCAAGGTCCAATTGTTATAAATTTAGCAAGTCGAAAAGCGATGCAGCTTGTTCTGGTGGACAAGCGATGGACGACTCGCCACGAGATTGTTCGTATTGCTTCGGAGCAACGCGTTTCTGCATAATTTGAATCTATTAAACTGGGAATGTCCAGGGAAGGACTCCCAAGTGCCTTATCGCACAAAACCCTTGAGGAAGGACCCCGAACCATGCTAGTTCTATCACGCCATCGGGACGAAACAATAATGATTGGTGACGACATCGAACTGACTGTTGTTGATATTCGCGGAGATAAAGTTCGTATCGGTGTGAAAGCGCCTTCGAACGTACCAGTACACCGAAAAGAAGTCTATGACGCGATTCGTTTAGAAAACGAGGGTGCTTCTGAGTTCAACAAAGGTGATTTGAAGGAAGTGCGTCCGCCGCGTATTGCGGGTATGTGACAACTACCGTAGTTTTTCTGCAGTCAATTGCTTAGCTAATTCAACTCCAGGTTGGTTGTAGGGGTTTACTTTTAACAATCGACCAGCTATTGCAGTTGTCAATTCCCATAATGCGAAGAATTGCCCTAAGGTAAGAGCGCTCACTTCAGGAAATGTTAATGTCCATGTTGCTTGCTCTGCTTCAGAAACGGCTTGTGTCGTGGCTTCTTGTTCTGCATGCAAAACCTCTCGCATTGTTTTGTTGCAAAGCCAATCGATGTTTTTTGAAATCGCTTGTTCACCTAACGAAACATCAATTCCTTGATCAACACCAATAAAGCCAATTACTTTATCCACCGGACCTTCTCGCCAAAGTTGCAGCACAGAATGTTGATCAGTTGCGCCAATAGCAACGAGCGGGGTTGGCCCAACTCGCACAGAATTTTCATTTGTTTTGCCAAGAGATTCTGCCCAAAGTTGTACCCACCAATGTGCGAGATAGGTAAATCCTTCGCAGTAGGGCATCATCACTTGCGTTGTTCTATTTTCGGCTGCATGGCCAATAAGGAACGTAGCAAGTGATGCAGCAACGTTGTTCTTTGTTGATGAACACGATTGAGCCATTTCTCTTGCCCCATCGAGCAAAGCACCAATATCAACACCGCACATTGCTGCAGGGAATAAACCAACTGGTGATAAAACACTGAATCGCCCACCGACTTCTTCCGGAACTAGAAGCGTTTTCCATCCATTTTCAGCAGCAAAATCCCTGAGTGAACCTGATTTACCTGTGATCGCAATAAAAGTTGCAGATGATAACTCTTTCAACGCAACCATAAGGTTCGCGGCGATTTCAATTGTTTCGCCAGATTTTGAAATGATGCAAACAACTGTGTGCTTAAGGTCAGGGTCATCTTTTTTTACGACTTCGAATGTAGAGCATGTAGTTACTGGGTCTATGTTGTCGATCACAAAAAGGCGAGGTCCATTTCGCTGATCATCTGGAAGAAGGTTCCAGTTTGGATCTAATAAAGCATTTTGAATTGCTTTCAAACCAAGTGATGAACCGCCAATGCCAATGACGAGTAAGTTTCTACAATTTGGTCGCAATGTTGAAACAAGTGCATTGATATTATTTTCGTTTTCTGATCTCAGCGATCCCTGCCAGAGATCTCTCCACTGTTCGTTTTCACCATGAACCGACTCGACATCGAGTTGTTTTTGTGGAGGTGTGCCAAGAGTGAGTTTGATCATATTCATTAAATTTGTAATGCTTGTTCTAAATCTTCAAGTAAATCTTTGCAATCTTCAATACCTACACTGAGACGAACAAGTCCGTCGTCAATGCCAAGATTTGCTCTCATTTCCTGAGGAACTGATGCGTGTGTCATAATTGCAGGGTGTTCAACGAGTGATTCGACTCCGCCAAGAGATTCAGCGAGTGCAAATATGCGGAGTTTTTCCAGAAATGTTCGACTTGCTTCAAGCCCGCCATGAAGAACGCAAGTGATCATGCCTCCGCCAGCAACTGTACCATCCATAGTCATTTGTTTAATTGCCACATCGTGTTGTGGGTGACTTGGGAGTCCAGGATATATGACGCGTTCAATGGCTTTGTGTTGTTCGAGCCATGTTGCAATTCGAAGAGCACTTTCACAATGTCTACGCATTCTGAGGCCTAATGTTTTTATGCCTCGGAGCGCGAGGTATGAATCAAATGGTCCTAGGACAGAGCCTACTGAGTTTTGGATAAAGCGGATTCTTTCAGCTAACTCTTGTTGGGCGGTAACAAGAACACCGCAGACAACATCACTGTGTCCACCAATGTACTTTGTTCCAGAATGCATGACGACATCGAAACCATGGGAGAGTGGAAGTTGAATAGCAGGCGTAGCAAAAGTGTTGTCGCAAGCGAGCAATATGCCACGATTTTCTGCGATTTTTGCAATGGCTTCAAGGTCTACTAATTTTAATGTTGGATTTGTTGGTGTTTCTATCCAAATAAGTTTTGTGTTTTCTTGAATAGCACTCTCAAGCGCGTTTGAATCGGTGAGGTCAACGTGCGAAAATTGTAAACCTGCAGACCGTTCTCTTACTTTAGAAAAGAGACGATGTGTGCCACCATAAAGGTCATCCATTGCAACGACATGATCACCAGTGTTTAGTAATTCAAGGAGTGTGCCGATAGCAGCCATCCCACTTGCAAATGCAAAACCGCCATAGGAAGCGTCATCTGTTTCAGTGAGTTCTGAGCCTTCTAGCCGTGCAATGCATCGCTCCATTGCGTATCGTGTGGGGTTGTGGCTTCTGGTGTACTCAAATCCTTTGTGGACACCAGGAGATTCTTGAGCATAGGTAGAAGAAAGAAATACAGGCGGCATAACTGCACCGGTAACAGGTTCAGGCGCTTGTCCTGCATGGACAACTTTAGAATCAAATCTATTTGTATGGGTCAACGTGGTAACTGCCTACGTAAATGGTTAATGAGATCTATTTTAGTGATGAGACCAAGAAAATTATCGGTTTCATCAAGAACGATTGCAACTTTATCTTCTGCAAAGAGTGGAACGAGTTCATCGATTGAAGCGTCCGCTCTGATAGTATCAAGATCAGTTGTCATGAAATCACAACAGGGGTTTTGAAAGTTATCTTTATTTTTCGCAACTGCAAGAAGAACATCTGATTCATCAATAATGCCAACAACGTTTTCTTGGGCATCGACGACTGCAAGTTGGCTGATGTCATATAAGCGCATCGTTTTGATCGCTTGGATGAGTGGTTGATTTGGAGCTAATGTGTGATCTTCTTTTCGTTCATGGCGGCGACTGATGAGATCTCTTAGATTTCCATAGGATTTACGATCTTGAAACCCTTGGTCAAGCATCCAGTAATCATTGAACATTTTTCCAAGATATTTTGATCCGTGATCACAAACAAATGTAGCTATGCGTTTAGGTTCTGTTTGTAGACTGCACCAGCGAAGCGCCGCTGCAAGGAGAGTGCCTGTTGAAGAGCCAGCAAGAATACCTTCAGCTTTTAGTAATGCTCTGGCAGTTTCAAATGATTCTTTGTCACTGATGGCAATTGCACTTGTGACAACATCTAAATCAGTAATAGGTGGAACGAAATCTTCACCAATTCCTTCAACAAGCCATGCGCCAGGTGAAACTTTTGTTCCATCATTAACGAGTGGGGCAACGATAGAACCCTCAGGATCAGCAAGAATGATTTCGATTTCTGGATTCTGTTCTTTGAGATACCGCCCTAGCCCAGTGATTGTTCCGCCAGAACCAACACCTGCAACAACTGCATCAATTTTTCCATCCATTTGTTCCCAAAGTTCGGGGGCAGTGGTTGTGTAGTGAGCCTCAACATTTGCATCGTTTTCAAACTGATTGATGTAATACCATCCGTTCTCATCAGCAAGTCGTTTTGCAACATCTTGGTAATATTCCAGATGTCCTTTTTCAACATCACTTCGAGCCATGATAACACCTGCGCCCATTGCCCTAAGGTGGTCAATTTTTGCTTCGCTCATTTTGTCAGGAACAACAACAGTTATTTCATATCCCTTTTGAGAAGCGATAAGTGCAAGTGCGATACCTGTGTTTCCTGCAGTTGCTTCAATGATCCGAACGCCTTTTTTGAGATGTCCCTCACGTTCAGCTTTTTCGATCATTGTGATAGCGATACGATCTTTGATCGATTGCCCAGGATTTTGTGATTCCATTTTGAGGAATAGTTCACATTTCCCAGTGTCTAGTGTGTGTACCTTGAGAAGCGGTGTGTTTCCAACGAGATCGAGGACGGAGTTCAGAGCCCTTGGTAGACATTCTTGTGTTTGAGGCATATATGCATTGTACAAAACAACCCGCGGGGTTGTTTTCAGGCGGAAGTGTTTGAAATCGCACAGTGTATAAAGGTATACGCGCTGCGCAAAAGAAAACCGCGTCAGAGACGCGGTTTTCTCGTGTATACGCAAAAAAAGTAAAAACTTTGGGTTTACTTGCCGAGAATATCTCGACCCTTAATACCATTTGTTGTGTGGGTGTGGCCGGACCATGATACCCAGTCAGAACCATAACCAGTGAAATATCCACCAGCGCCATCACCAGTCTCAGTGTGCCATAGACCCATTCCGTTTTCAGTAGCAACGAGTGCGCTGTCGCGGTCTGCTTGAGCAACTTCGAATGTACCTACGTGACCATCTGTGTAGGCAGTAATTGGAGCTGATTTATATGAGTTGTTGAAGTGGAATGGTTCGCAACCGTCCCAGCAACTATCAAGTCCATTAAACCAAGTGCCTTCCCAGTTCATGCTGCAATCAGTTACTGAATTTTGCAGCCAGTTGTGCTCCATGAGCCATGATTTGAGGTTTGGAAATTGAGCTTGATCAATCGTACTTGGGCGGAAGCCAGTATTGATATCCATTGGGTCTGTAAATGTGATACCTGCATCGTCATCCCAAGCATACACTTGAGCGTTGTACATCAATGCAGGCGAAATGCAGTAACTTGAAGGAGCCAAGATCATGTTTGAGTTCCATGAAGGAGGATTCCAACCCCAAATGGATGCTCCACGGCTTGAGACGCAGTATGAGCCATTTTGGGCGTCGCAACCTTCAAGTGTCCGAAGTGCAACAGTGTCTTTTGGTGAAAAGTATGCTTTATGAAGCGGAAGTCCGTTCATGTATTCAGCAAGTTGGAGTGCATTTGGATATCGCCATGTACCAAAGCCTGGCATTGCTGGGCTCATCCCGCTTGTATCTGTATTACCACTTGCGAAAATGTAAGGAACGACGCCTTCTTCATTATTAAGGAAGAACACATACGTTTGGTTGCCTTGGGAGTGTTCACCTAGTCGAATGCCGATTGGTGTAGAACCACCACGAATTTCGTTGATTGCATAATCAACAGTTTGTCCACGCCGATCACCCGAAGATAGATTTGGTGGTGCGGTGGTGAAGTGGTCACCATTCCAGTCAGCAGAGTAGTTTGACATTGCAATTGTGACTTGATGAAGATTACTCTTCGATTGTGTCATTTTTGCGGTGTCTCTTGCTTTGTTCACTGCGGGGACAAGAATGCCCACAAGTAATGCGATGATCGAGATGACCACCAAGAGTTCAACGATGGTAAAACCATATTTGTTGTTTTGTTTTTTGTTCATTGCACGGTTCCTTTTTTTGCGCTACAGATATATACGGTATGCCCTACGGGCGGGTTCCTGTTTATCGCTAATTAAGGAACGCATAATGCGTATTTAAAGTGCGATAATCTTGTATGGTAGGCTAAATTACCCACCGTGGGGTGCAGATCGGAGACATGTGATCGAGATCTGCCAAACCACCTCAGACTGCGCTAGCCTGATCGACCAACCATAGCATGGTCGATAATCTGCTAAATGCCAAGAGGAAAATAGAGAAAAAATGGGTTTTCTTTAAATAAAACGTTTTTTTATAGGCAAATATAAGATCATAACCCTTTAAAAGACACGAAGTTAAGGGCTATTTTTGCCTATTTTAAGCCATTCAAGACCTTTGGGAGTTATTTGCCTTCCTTGGCGGGTTCTTGCGAGAAAACCCGCTTGAAGGAGGTATGGCTCCACAACGTCTTGTAACGTTCCAGCGTCTTCCCCCATCGATGCTGCAACTGCTTCAACGCCAACTGGTCCGCCCTCATAGATGTTTGTAATTGTTTCCATATAAGCGCGGTCCAGTGCGTCCATGCCAACTTCATCAATGCCTTCAAGTGAAAGTGCAGCATTTACAACTTCGCCGCTGAAGTCTCCATCGCAACGAACGTCTGCGTAGTCGCGAACACGACGGAGCAAACGCAAAGCGATTCGAGGTGTTCCGCGGCTTCTTGATGCAATCGTTTGCAGTGCATCTCGATGTACGAAAACGCCTTCAAGTTTTTTTGCTGCTTGTGCAAGAATATCAGTGAGTTCGCCTACATCATAAAATCGTAGGTTATGAACTATTCCAAATCGACTCCGCAGGGCACCTGTAAGTAAACCTGCGCGTGTTGTTGCGCCAATTAACGTAAACGGTTTTAGTGAATAAGAAACAACACGAGCGTGCATTCCTGTATCTAACGTAAAATCAATTTTGCAATCTTCCATTGCAGGGTAAATGTACTCTTCAACCGCAGCGGGAAGTCGGTGAATCTCGTCAATAAACAAGACATCATTTGCTTCCATGCGAGTAAGCGTGCCAACAAGATCGCTTCCCTTGGTAAGAGCGGGACCGGATGTTACCCATGCGCGTGTGCCTAATTCGTTCGCGATAACATGAGCAAGCGTGGTCTTGCCAAGCCCGGGTGGACCGTACAACAAAACGTGTTCCATAGGGTCGTCACGTTTTTTTGCTGCATCAAGTGCAATACCTAGACGTAGCAACAGTTCAGACTGACCGAGATACTCATCCAAACTCGTTGGTCGAACATTGATTGGAGATCCTGAAAAGAGCGAAGTGTCTTCAGAAGCAACATCTTCTTTCACTTCTTTTGGTGTGATAATTCTTTCGCGGGTCATGAATAGTTGCAGCGTACCAAATAATCAGCATCACACCGAATTTGCGTGTGAAATTGCTTCTTCCATTTGTTTCCACCTTTGCTCGACACTACCTGTTAAACCAATAGAAAATCAGACGAGTCCCTGTGAAATGCCTGCTTCTTGGGGGGCTTCTTCAGACAATTCCCTTGAAGTTGATGCTCCTGAGCAAGACATGAGTGTATCGAAAACCCCAAGGCTAATAGCCAAATTTGTGCCGAGCATCAGCCATTGCTAATTGGGGATAAAAAGGAGTTGTCATCACTTTTTAGCCTCTGCAGTGAAAGATGTTGCTCTAGAAAACTTTAGTTCTTCCTTGCCTTGCATAAACGCAGAAAAAGGTTGCATAACCTGCGATCGCCAGCCGGAAGTCAATGGAGAATTCGGAGGTTGTGTATCTGAGCGTACAGCAAGACACCAGTCAGTAAAAGTTGCTCTACTTGCAACGAGATTTGAAGAAAGTTCGTTACCTACGCACCAAGCACAAAAAAGTGACCAAAGCCCATCGAGTTCTTGTCTTGTACTTGCTTCTTTTTCAATTGAGTTAGGTTTTCGCAAAGTAATTGGCGAGAGATCTTGTGCATCCACAATTGATTGAAGAATTTTCTTCCCATATTTCATTGCAATATTTTTTGGGAACCCCTTCATGGAAGCAAGTTGGTCAGGAGTGTCTGCGGGTTTTCTGGCGACTGCAATTAAACAATCGTCTGGAATAACAGATCGTGGTGGCTCGTTTTGTTGTTGTGCGATGGAATCTCTCAAGGTGAGGAGCGATTGAATTCGAAGGAGTTCTTTCTTTCGTGGTGTCTTATTTTTGCAAATGCGTTTCGTAGAAGTTTGCAGATCAAACCCAAATGCACTTGGTGATGTAAGAGACAAGCATTCTTCGACAATCCATTCAAGCCTTCCGAGGGAGTCTAATTTCTTTTGAATGATGTCGTGGATCGCAAGGAGGTATCTGACATCATCTGCTGCGTAAAACAGTTGTCGTTTTGTTAGTGGTCTTGTATCCCACTGGGTAAGGGTGAAATGCCCACCTACATCATGGTGTAAGAGTGCTTCAATAAGTTTTGTCAGTGAGATGGGCCAAGGGAATCCTATGAGACCCGCGGCTAGTTGGGTATCGAATACATTTGCCGGAGGTTTGCCGAAGAGCCGAGTAATTGGTTCAAAATCTTGTTTGCCTGCATGGACAATTTTTGTATACGCAGGGTCACAGAGTAGTTCGTAGAGTGGTGTAAGGTCATGAGCGGCAAGTGGGTCTATCAGAGCAATCATTTTTGAAGTGCCAACTTGGATAAGGCAAGTCTTTGCGAAATATGAATCCTCACCTATAAACTCAGTGTCATAGGTAAAAATCTTTGATGCTTTGAGTTCCTCACAAATACGGACAATACCCTCATTTGTATCTATCCATTGCGCCTCGTCTGTAGGTACATGGGGGTTACCTTGAAGAACAGGAGTGATTTCTCCATTGGCGTGTGACTCTTGATGGCTCTGTTGGCGGTAATTGCTGCGGTGTGTTCTTTTTTTTGCCATCTTTGGCGTAGTGTATCGGAACCGCTAGGCACAATGTGGCGTATGTCTTTTTGGAAGAGAAGGTGCGTGCCGATGACCGAGGGGATCACCGGTGCAAATTGAAACAGGGGAGCATCTTCTATCGATGCTCCCCTGTACATTTTTTAAAGGTTAGATTCGTTTAGCTTTATGTAACCGCTAGGTTCTAATTAGAAGCCCATGTCATCCATACCGCCAGCACCAGCAGCAGATTTATTGTCTGCAATGTCTGTGATTGCACAATCTGTTGTCAAGAGTAAGCCACTAATGGATGCTGCATTTTGAAGAGCGACACGTTCCACTTTTGTTGGCACAATGACACCCGCTTTTACGAGATCTTCGTATTCACCAGTGAGACCGTTGAAACCATACGCATCATCTGTTGCTTCTTCAACTTTTTGTGCCACAATAGAACCGTCGAGTCCACAATTCACAGCGATTTGTTTGATAGGAGCCATTAACGCTCGACCAAGAATATCGATGCCGAGTTTTTCGTCTCCCTTTGCTTTCTTACGTGCTGCAACGAGTGCTCGTCTTGCACGAATAACAGCTACACCACCACCAGGCAAAATGCCTTCTTCAACTGCTGCTCGGCAAGCGTGAAGTGCATCTTCAACTCGTGCTTTCTTTTCCTTCATTTCAACTTCGGTAGCAGCGCCAACGTTGATTTGAGCTACGCCGCCAGCGAGTTTTGCAAGTCGTTCTTGCAATTTTTCAGCGTCGTAATCAGATGAAGTGTTTTCGATTTGAGCACGAATTTGATCGATGCGACCTTTAATGTCACTTGATTTTCCTGCACCTTCGATGATGGTAGTAGCATCTTTATCGATTGTGATTTTCTTGGCGCGGCCAAGGTTTGAAAGGTCGATGTTTTCAATGTTGATACCGAGTTCTTCCATAATTGGGTCAGCGCCGGTAAGAATTGCAATATCTTGCAACATTGCTTTACGTCTGTCGCCAAATCCAGGAGCTTTTACTGCAGCAATTTTTAGAACACCACGAAGTCGGTTCACGACTAATGTTGCGAGCGCTTCGCCGTCAATATCTTCAGCAATGAGAAGTAGTGATTTGCCGCTTTCAGCGACTTTGCCAAGAATTGGAAGAAGATCTTTTGCTGAATTAATTTTCTTTTCATGAACAAGATTGTAGCAATCTTCGAGGACGGCTTCCATTGTTGTTGTGTTTGTCACGAAGTGAGGGCTGAGGTAGCCCTTGTCAAATTGCATGCCTTCAACAAGTTCAACATCAGTTTCAAGGCTTTGACCCTCTTCGACTGTGATGACACCATCTTTGCCAACTTTGTCCATCGCTTTTGCAATAATTTTGCCAATTTCTTGATCTTGGTTTGCTGCGCACATGCCTACTTGTGCAATTTCGTTTGAATCTTTTACGTCGTTTGACATTTGTTGCAATTCAGAAACGATTGCGCCAACGCCTTGGTCAATTCCACGGCGAACTTGGTTTGCGTGGGCTCCGGCTGTAATATTCTTTAAGCCTTCTGTAAAGATTGCTTCTGCGTACACCGTAGCAGTAGTAGTGCCGTCGCCAGCGTCTTTTGAGCATTTCGCAGCAACTTCCTTCACCATCTGAGCGCCCATGTTTTCCCAAGCGTCTTCAAGTTCGATTTCTTTTGCAACTGTGACACCATCTTTCGTGACGGTAGGTGCACCAAAAGATTTTTCTAGGATAACGACCCGACCTGATGGTCCGAGGGTTGTCTTTACAGCTTTGGCTAGTTTTTGAATACCGTGGAGCATTTGCTCGCGGGCTTCAACATCAAATGCGATTTGTTTTGCAGTCATTTTAATTCCTTTATTAGATTAGAGATCAGATCGCACTTGCCATGCCGCAGAGACATGAGAGCTGTCGATCCAAATTTTGTTTGCACTTGTAGTAACGCGAATTCCCTGTGAACTGCTGAGTTCTTCAACTTGTTCAACGTTGCGAATTTCAAGAGGAGAATCTTCGCCCCAGAATACAAGGGAGAGTTCCTTGTCTGTGCCTATCATTTCGATCAGACATTCAATAAGTGGTCCACGTTCCATGAGAACTCCTTAGTCGACAATTCCGAGAATGTCATCTTCAGTCATGATGAGATAGTCGTCGTTGTCAATTTTAATTTCAGTGCCAGCATACGAAGTGAAGATCACCCGATCACCTTTGCTTACAGTGAAAGGGATTCTTTCACCGCTATCGTGGTTGAGTCTTCCGTCACCAACTGCGATGACAGTTCCTTCTTTTGGTTTGTCAGTTGCGGATTCTGGAAGGTAGATTCCGCTATCAGTTTTTGTTTGAGCTTCTGCTCTTTGGACAAGTAGTTTGTCACCGAGTGGTTTTACGTTCATTTTTGGGATTCCTGTTTCTCTCTGTGACCGAAGTGGTCGTTCCTTGTTAAGCCTTGCGTCATTACGAAGGCCATTCATTTCGATAGTAGCGTCGCAACACACGCCGCAACGCATCTAGTAGGGTTTCAAGCCTTGCGGGGCGATCAACCACCGTAAATGCTCCTTCTTGCATGGATCGTGCCAAACTTCGAGCGGAAGCTCTTTGATTTGCTTGGCGGGGGCGAAGAACAATTGTTGGTGGAGGCGAATCGAGCCTCCTGAGCAGTTGCAGGATCCGCTCCCCAGCGGGTGCTTCCTTTGAACATCCAGTTCGAAGTGGTAGTGAGAGGTCAACAAGCGCAATGTGAATCACGTTATTTTCAATCACACTTGTGGCTTCTTCGCCGCTATTTGCTGTCAAACTGCGTATTCCCATGGGTTCAAGCAAACTTGGCAGTTGCACAACAGTTGCGTCTTCTCTCCAGCCACCGCGTGTGAGCAGCAAATTCAGGCGATGATTCGTTCGATTGAAGCCGGAAACTCGATTGTCCTCTCTTGGTCTCATGACAACTAGATTAGGAGCAAAAACTGTGCCGTTTTGGTGGGAGCGTGGCGTGTCAAAGATCGCTATTTTTAGGTCTCATCTGCCGTCTTGGCAGGGGGTTGCCTGTTACTATTGCCCCCCACCACAGGAGATTACATGATGGCTTTTGACCTTGGCACAACAACCCTTAAAGATATCCTTCTAGCTCCGGACCCTGAGCGAGTAATTGGCACTTCAGTTTCAGTAAGTGGGTGGGTTCGATCTCGCCGAGATTCTAAGGCTGGACTTTCTTTTATTCAGCTTTCTGACGGCACGTGTTTTGACCTGCTACAAATTGTCGCACCAAATGATTTAGAAAATTATGAATCTGAAATTTTGCAATTGACCACAGGTGCTTCGATTGTTGCAACTGGTGAACTCGTAGCTTCGCAAGGCAAGGGTCAAGCAGTAGAAATGCAAGCCAAGGCGATTCGAGTAGTTGGTCTTGTTGAAGATCCAGACACATACCCTGTTTCTGCAAAGCGGCACACGTTTGAATATTTGCGTACAGTTTCACACCTCAGGCAACGAACAAATACGTTTGCTGCAATCGCTCGGGTGCGAGATTGTTTATCTCAAGCCGTGCACAGATATTTTTCAAGCAACCAATTTCTTTGGGTACACACGCCTATTATTACAGCAAGTGATTGCGAAGGCGCAGGTGAAATGTTTCGCGTTTCAACTTTGGATCAGATGAATGTTCCAAAAAATGATGACGGTGGAGTTGATTTTGATCAAGATTTCTTTGGCAAAGAAGCGTTCTTAACTGTTTCTGGTCAAATTAATGTTGAAACGTATGCGTGTGCATTAAGCAGAGTCTATACATTCGGCCCTACGTTTCGTGCAGAAAATTCCAATACTTCTCGGCATTTGTCTGAGTTTTGGATGATTGAGCCTGAAATTGCATTTGCAGATTTGAATGACGATGCTGATCTAGCGGAAGATTTTTTGAAGGCAATTTTTACAGACTTACTCAATGAACGAGCTGATGATATGGACTTTTTTCAACAGCGAATTGACAAGGGCTGTATTGAACGTTTAGAAAGGTTTGTTTCTGCGAGTTTTGAACGAATGGAATATACCGATGCGATCACTGCATTGAAGAATGCCCAAGATAGTGGAAAGAAATTTGATTTCAATGTTGAGTGGGGGTGTGATTTGCAATCGGAACACGAGCGGTGGCTAACCGAAGAACATGTTGGTAGACCAGTTGTACTGATGAATTATCCCAAAGACATTAAAGCGTTTTACATGCGCTTGAATGATGACGAAAAAACAGTTGCTGCAATGGATGTCCTTGCTCCGGGTATAGGTGAAATTATTGGTGGCGCACAACGCGAAGAGCGGCTTGATGTTCTTGATCGCCGCATCACCGAATGCGGTCTCGATCCCGAGCCCTATTGGTGGTATAGAGATTTACGAAAGTATGGCACCGTTCCGCATGCAGGATTTGGGCTCGGTTTTGAGCGAACAATCCTGTATGCAACAGGCATGACAAATATTCGAGACGTGATTCCATTTCCTCGAGCGCCGAGATCGTGTGATTTCTAGACGTTGTTGGTTCTTGGGGGCGTTTGTCCCTAAGTCCGAAAATATCATGCATTTTAGCCCTATAAAACGGTTTTAGTAGATAAACACCCTCGGTTTGCCGAGGGTGTTGCCGTCCGATATCGCAACTTTTACACGATGTTTGACATTTGTCGAGCGCACAAGGGGTGATATACGATTATCAAAGTGTCGACGGTTCAGTTGCCAGCGTGTGGTAGCCCGAAGACACTGCTCCGACTTTTAGTTAACGGCAGTTTGGTACGCCTCGTGGATAAGAGGCAATGATTACGCAAAAGGGGTTTTGCCGTGAAGACTGATACTTTCCTAGAACAAATTTTCCCACTACTGATCACAGGCGATCGCCCAAAAGCGAGGGCTCTTGTTGGCGAAGCAATCACAAGTGGATGGACACCAGAAGAAGTTGCAGAGAATGGTTTTTGGCCAGCGCTCGAAACAATTCAATCTCTATACAGAAGCGATCAAATTACAAATCTTGCGCATCATTACGCAACACGTTTGCTTCGGACACTTGTTGATCAAGTACAAGCGGGATACAACAAACAAGAAACAAATCGCAAATCAATTCTCTTGTTCTGCGGACCAAGTGAAGGGGATGACCTTGCTGCACAAATCGTCGCAGATCTTTGCGAAGCAGACGGTTGGCAAGTGAAGTTTGGTGGTGGTGGTGTTGCAGCAGATGAAATACTTGCTGAAACAAACGAATGCAAACCGGATGCACTTTGCATGTTCTCCTCAGCAGCTTGTGATGCACCACACATCCGTGGCATCATCGATACTATCAAAGAGGTTGGCGCATGCCCAAATACGCAAATCGTTGTTGGCGGCGGGCTCTTCAACCGTGTGGAAGGTCTTGCAGAAGAAATTGGCGCAGATCTCTGGGCAAGTTCACCTTCTGAACTCAAAGAAAAAATCATTACTGAATCTTCACGTCGAGCGACAGAAGATCAACGCACCGTTGGACGAAATATACGACCTAACAAAGCTGCGTAACAGTTACAAAATCTCCTTTCCAAAAATCCAACGAGCCTCTGGCTCGTTGGATTTTTTTATGTCGTACCCGACGTTGCACTCGGACCAGTACTAGATGATGTGTCCAGCACATAATAATTTGCAGTGCTGAAAGCGTGCTTTCCTTACAAAATAGTTTGTTTTATGATGAAAATCAGTCTTTTTGCGTTATCATGTTATTCAGGAGACATACATGCATCAATTACGAAATCTCATACTTTTCATTGGGCTTCTCGCCATACTTTTGCCATCAACTGTTTTTGCACAGGCGATGCCCATATTCAATGATCCATTGAAAATTCGAGAGGTAGAGCAATATTCCGAAAGATTAGATCTCACTACACCTCAGAAGGAAGCCCTGCTGCTTGCACATGATGCGTACATCGATTCCTATGCACGGGTACGAAATGGAGAAATACAAAAATTTGAGGACCTTGTAACAACATTTATCGAACAATTTGGTTTTATGCAATTTCAAATACCAGAGCGAGACGAAATTCATCAATTGATTGATAAAGGTAAGAAAGCAATGAAAAGTATTGACCGAGTTGACAAAACTTTTTTTGACAGCATCACGGGCATGTTCACTGAAAAGCAGCAAAGAGAATTGATTCGTATCCGTAATGAAAGGTCGCTTGCCGCATATCGGATCCTTGTGCTTGAGATGTTGTCGGATATGAATAATAGTGCAAGGCCAAACATGACTGAACTAGTTCGTTTTGCCTTAGATGAGGAATCTGAAGAAACTAAAACTGCGCTAGAAGTGTATGAACAAAGAATGATTAGGTGTGCAGAAGAATCCCTAGAAGTCATCATCAAGGTGATTGATCAAGCCTTCGATATGGTTGATGAGATGGGACTACGAGAAATGGAACGTGAAGAGATGTTCATGATTTTTATGGACGAAGCACAGATGGAGAATCTTGAAGCAAGGGGGAACACACTTATTGATCCGTTACAAAAACAAGCGTTTGAAATGAGTGAGTTGAATTGGAAAACGTGGAAATCAATTGATTCACAAATTGCAGAAGAAAAAAAACGACCTCTTGCGATGGCGTATTTCCGAAAAGGATTTAGAAAGTCAACTCGTGGTTACACGAATATTGACAATCGCTTTACAAAGGCGATTGAAATGAAGCAATTGAACGAAGGGCAAAAACAAGAGCTGCTTTCGATTCAAAAGGACTATGAAACTCGTAGTTTATCTTTAGCAACAAAGTACTCTAAACTTTTGGTTCAAGCTTGGGAGCATCGGACTATTGAACAACAAAGTGGTGGTCTTTCAAACTTTGATGATAGCATTGCACAGGCGGAAGAATCTCGACAGAAAATTGTTGAAAGTACGAAATCACGAATCGACGGTATTCTTGGTTCTGCCCTTGTTTCTCTTCTTGATGGTGAAAAACAAAATGAAGAAAAAGTAGAAAAAAGCCTGATCAAAGTAACAAACTCTGATGGGGCTGTGCATTTTCATGAAGAATCTGAGTCCTCCCAAACCGTATCGCGATCACAGGTAAATCTTGCAGGGGATGTGTACATCCCAGCGCCAATGGCAAATACATTCGCAAACAATATTGCCATGAAGCTAGGTCTTGGTGAAGAGGGCGAAGATATCATCAGTGCATTGTTTAGTGATTATCGAGAAAAATATAATGCGTATTACGATGCACTCACTGAAGAATGCGAAGTGTTTGACAAAGACACATCTATTGGAATTGGAGCTCGTCTTAAAAAGAAGCAGGAACTAACAGATAAGGCAAGGGAAGCAGTGGCGGCATTGGATGTTGCGCTTTTTGATGATTTGGCTGTAGTGACGGGTTTTGACCGAGATGATTCGATGGTACAAATGCTAGAACAGTTCAGAATGCGAAAAAGGATTTCTGGCACAGGGAATCGATATGGGTGGGGGGGGACATCGGGTAAAGTACTTGACCTAGTTGATGTCTTCGTTATTGATGATGCTTCATTGGTTTTATCAGAAAAAGGGGAAGCAATCTTGCAGAGCATGATACTTGAATATCATCAACAAGCTGACGTGCTGTTTAAACAATTTGTACAAGCTGAATATGATATGAACCACCTTTCAGATGCAATGATGCTTACAAATGAAATGAGTAAATCTCAGGGGAATTCCATGGATATCCAACAGAAGTGGCGAGATTCATTTATAGCAATGCAAGAAGCAAAACAGAAAATTGTTAGGTCAAATCAAGGAATTGTTGACAAGCTGCTTGGTGAAATACCACAGGATGATTATTGGACAATACGAATGCATTTTGTCAAAGTGGCATACCCAGAAATTTTTAAAGATAAAGGAGATGTGACAACACTTTTGGCAGCAGCAAATGCAATTCCATCTCTCAATGCATTTCAGCAAGGTGAACTTTCAAGAATGCAAGAGCAATATCGTGATCAATATTGGAATCTTTGCGAATCAATGATTAGTATTAATGAGGCAGCAGCGTTACAGGAAAACGATGGCAAAATGATAACTAAGGGTGCTATTAAACAACAAATTGATGAAGAAAAACTTCGTTTTAAACGTTCTGAATTAAATGATCGAATGCGTATGCGATTACGAATGATACTCAATGAAGATCAAATTAAACACGTACCAGGTTTGCGTCCAACTGTGACAGCAAGCGCTGAAAAAAATTAACTTTTGCCAATAATTTCTAGCGGATGGCGGAGAGAAAGATGTTCGATACGAGAAGCTTGAACTTGACATGAATATCCAGTTGTAAGTGAGGTTTCATTCGTTGGATTATGCTTTCCCCACGATTGATTCCAGATTGAAATAGATTTTTTCTTGTGTTCTTTCTCGTGGCCAAATATTCCACCCATTCCACAACATGCAGTCTTGACAATTTCAAGATTGGAACCAGCCCGTTCAAAAATTTGTTGCCATTGCGTTCCACTATTTTTCACAAGTGATTGTTCATTGCAATGAAGGAATAGCTTCCAATTACCAAGAATTTCAAGACGAGATAGGTCTTGCCCAATAAGCCATTCCTGCGGAAGCAATACCTTGATAGGATCCAAACTAAGAACCTTTGGATACTCTTCTCTCCATAATAAAGTTGCAGCAGGGTCAATTCCAACGATTGGAATGTTTGTTCCTTGTAGTTGTTCTAGCCAGCAAACATTGGCATGAGCGACAGCATGAAAAGTTCGAAGCTTGCCTCGAACATGCAATGCTTTTCCGCATGGCCTTATTGGAAGTACAGCAAGATTCAATCCTAACGAGCTAACAATTCTAATGAAACTTGTCATAACCTGAGGTCTAAAATACGTTGTAAACGAATCTTGTAGAAGGACAACATCTAATTTGCCTTTTTTGATTTCCTCTACGCTCGAAGTATGCACTCGTATTTTTGAAGATATTTTTGGCACATCAACTATACCAACGGCTTTTGAGAGCGAAGAGTGCATCAGAAAGTTTCCTACGCGTGTTGATTTGAATTTGAGAAAACCCTCCATTCTGCTCCATATAAAATCACGGATAGGTCGTGGGTATCTGCTGTAGTAATACGAAAGGAATTCAGATCGCATTTGTGGAATATCTATTTCCATTGGGCATTGCGTTGCACACGCTTTGCATCCGATACACGAATGCAGTGCATCAAATACACTGTGAGAGAAGTCATCCTTAGCAAATTGATTGAAAAACTGAAGTATCCATGAACCTTTTGTTGAGATTTTCCTTCCGCCTATTCGATGAAGCCAATGGCGTAATATTTCCGCTCGACCTCTAGGGCTTTGCCTTGGGTCCCCATTAAGTCGATACGTTGGGCACATCGATTCATCGAATTTCACACTTTCGCACTGACTGTTTCCATCACACCGAATTGAATTTGTAAGAATTGGTAATTGAGCAATTTTGTTGTTTGTACTTCCACGAGTTTTTGAGTCGAGTGATACAAGGGGATGGTTTGGTGTTGGTGCTGCAACTTTTTCAGGATTGAATTGGTTTGTAGGATCAAAAGCTGCTTTGACCCTGCAAATTTGTTCCCACAGTCCATTGCCAAATATTTCAGGTCCGTACTCACTTCGAAATCCCTTTCCGTGTTCTCCCCAAAGAATTCCTCCATACAAACGTACAAGGTTTGCAACAGCATCAGTTACTGTTCGAATGAGACTCAGGTCGTTTTGCGAGCAAAGATCAAGTGCAGGGCGAACGTGTATCACACCAGCATCAACATGCCCAAACATGCCTGCACGAAGATCATGTTTATCTAACAGAGATCTAAAATCGCAAATAAAATCAGCAAGTTTTTCTGGTGGAACTGCGCAATCTTCTACAAATGGAACTGGGCGTTTGTTTTTGCCAGAAGATGAAAGTAATCCAACGCTTTGATTACGGAAGCGCCATATCTGTTCAATTTCATCTTCTTTTTTTAACAAAGTGCCTGAGAGAACGCCATCTTTGTGCAAAATAGATTCTAATATTTCGGAACCATTTTTACATTCGATACATAGCAACGCAGAAGAGTTTTCGTCAATGCATAATGGTGCATTTTTTCTCGCTGATTCTAAAACTAATTCATCTACAACTTCAACGGCAGATGGATTGAGTGTTGCGATTGATGCTCCACAACGGAGTGCGGCGTCAAAAGAGGAAAGACTCACCACGACAAGTTGTTGGCTTGCTGGGATATCAACACATTGCAACGTTGCTTCTGTAACTACGCCAAGCGTGCCTTCACTGCCACAAATAATACGATTGAGATTAAATGTTTCGCCATCCCATGCCATTGGGAGGTTATAACCAGAAACAAATCTGGGGAGATTCGGCCAATATTCTTTTAGAAATGGTTCCGCTGTGTCACATGCGCGTTTGATTTCACGATGTATATCACCAACAACGCCTGAGATGGTTTCGTTTTTTTCAAGTTTCACTTTATCAATTGCACTCGAATTCCAAACCTCGCCCCCTCGTAGGACAGTGCATAAAGAAACAACACAGTCACTCATTTTGCCATACACAATGGAGCCTTTGCCAGCAGAATCGTTTCCGATCATGCCCCCAATGGTTGCTCGATCTGCTGTTGCAACGGTTGGGCCGAGCATAAGATTGTGTTTTGCGAGTTCTTTGTTTACATCTGCAAGTACAACGCCGCATTCGACTGTAATTTGTTTTTTTTCTGCATTGAAATCTTTGACGTGATGAAGAAAACGTTTGCAATCGAGTGAGATATTTTCGGTAAGAGACTGCCCAGCAGTACTTGTTCCTCCTCCTCGTGGCGTGATCTTGATTTGTTGATATTCTGGTGTCGCTAGAAATTTTAGGAGCAGTGCAATGTCATCAGTTGTCCTCGGAGCGATCACTGCGCTGGGCATCTGTTCCCAGATAGAGTTGTCATTTGCTGCAAGAACCCTTGAAGATTCACTTGTTGAAAGTACGCCTTCAAATCCATCCTCTTGGAGTTTTCTAAATAGAGTTCCCAGAAGTGTAGAACATGTTTGATCTCTTGGAAGCTGTGGGATCATTCTGTTGGTTCTTCGATAATATATGTACCTTGTTCGAATGAAGGGATTGTTGTAACGTTACCAGATAACCATTTGATTTCAATATCTGTAATTTTTGTGTGTTTTCCAAGACCAACATGAATGACAGGTGACATAGAAGAAAAGTAACTCCGCGATGAACGAACACGATGACGTTCTTGCCTTCCATCAAGTTTGAACTTTACAATTGCTCCAATTGCTGGTGAACCATCTTTATTTTTTACATCAAGTTCTACTTTACGTGTGTTTTGTGTGATGTTATGTAATAGGTATGCTGGCGCATCTCTATTAACAACAACAATGTCGAGTTTGCCATCTCCGTCTATGTCTCCAGTAGCAGCGCCTCGGCTAGTATGGATTTGACCAAGTTCTGTTCCTCCGCGTTGGGTCAGTCGTGACATGATTCCGTTCTTGTCACCTGAGAATAACATATTCTCTTCTGCATATACGTCATCAACAATTGGCGCAAATGAACGAGAAATTCTTCCATTAGCAACGTATAAATCACTATTCCCATCATTGTTAAAGTCTTCGTGAAGCACACCGAATCTTGTTTTTAATCTCGATAATCCTACAAGCCCCGTGGATCCAGTTGCGTCAATAAAATATCCATCACCATCATTGAGAAAAAAAGAATCTGATTGATTTTCCATATTCACAACAAGAATATCAGGATCACCATCAAAATCAGCATCAAAAATTTCAGTTCCCATGCCTGCTTTTGTGCTACCAGTTCCGTCGATTGCGCATCCTCTAATATTTGCTTCATTAATAAAGCGACCATTGCCGAGATTAATCCAAAGATGATGTTCACTCATATCGTTTGCAACGAAAATATCTTCAAACCCATCGCCATTAAAATCATCAATGCCAATTCCTAAACCAAAGCCTGTTGCTGAAGAGATACCCGAGTCCATGGAAATATCAGTGAATGTTCCATCGCCATTATTGTTGTATAAGATGTCAGGAAGGGGTGATTTGTATACATTTGGAGAACAGTAATCATGTTCTCCAAAAAATAACACGCCGCAATCAAATTCCTTGCTTTGGTCCCAGATTAAATATCTTGTAACAAATAAATCTAAATCGCCATCCTTGTCGTAGTCAAAAAACACTGCACCAGTTGTCCAACTTTCATCTGTAAAACCAGCACTTGCGGTTACGTCAGTGAAATTACCATTTCCATCATTCTGTAATAATGTGTCAGTCCCAAAATTAGTAACGTATAGATCAGGATCACCATCATTGTCATAATCACCTGTGGATACACCCATGCCATAGCCCATGTCTCCAACTCCTGAAGTTGAAGTCGCATTATGAAATTCGCCTTGATTATTGATGAACAATTGGTTTGCATTTTGTTCTTCACCAGTTGAAAACATGGAACCACCTTGAACGAAATAAAGATCAAGATCATCATCACCATCAATGTCTATCATTGCTATCCCACCACCCATAATTTCTGGCATGTGATGTTTCCCCGTAGCTCCGCTTTTCCACAGGAAATGTACTCCTCTTTCTTCTGCTTCATCAGCAAACCAAGGATCTGATTTAGTTACATCAGGAATGTTGATTGGTGATGGGGGAGGAGGATCAGCGCAGTGGCAGAGCATGCAACACAAACTTAGAGGGACAGTTTGAGAAAAAGAAGCCTTCATGTTGTGCAGGATACTACGTTCTTAGCATGGACCCCATGCACCGATGAGAATAAGTAGGTCGTCAACATCCACTATTCCACTACCATCGATATCAAGTGTTGGATCTGCGCCTCCCCATCCAGCGATGAGTGCGAGTAGATCGTCAACGTCAACTACTCCAGTGCCATTTACATCAGATGCACAGGCAAGTGCAGTTTCGTTCAAGTACACACCTGCAGCAGGCAGTGGGCCAACAATCGGCCCGAGATCGATAATCGAAATAATATCTGTTAACCCATCTTCATCAAAATCACCGATTGCTACTAGGCTTGGTTCACTCCCATTAGCAATAGGGTCACCGATGCCGAGAGTGACGACAGAACTTGCCGAATCGTTACGTACGATTGCAAGTTGCCGAACATCAAATTCATCGAGTTCAGAGACGACAAAATCGGTGTCACCATCATTATCAAAATCAGTTGCGTCAATGCTCAATGGGTCGTCTCCAATTGATGTGACAGATGAAGGGCTGCTGAGAGTAGAACCGTCACCAGCCAAAATACTTAGTGAACTGCCACCATTATTTACAGTGATGTAATCTTCGTACGAATCTGTGTTCAATAAAGCCACACTCGCTGCAACGGGGTTACTTCCACCTGGAAGTCCAAATGGCATTGCCATGAAGTCAATTGTGTTGCCCGAGCCATCGCCACGCTTCACAGTGACAGAATTACCAGGGCCGCTTAGGATAATTAAATCGAGATCTTTGTTATCTGATACATCTGTTGGATCAATGGATGTTGGAATAGGTGAACCCCATGTTGATGCAAGAGTAAAGGAAGGAACGCTTCTACCATCTGCTGTGACAACTAAGGAGTTCGTGTACATTTGAACACCTACGGGCGAAGAACTTTCGCAACCAACGGCTAAATCTGAAAGAAGATTGCCATCATCATTATTAAAGTCACCAATAGCAAGTGAGATTGGTTTATTACCTGTACCAACGGAAAGGGTTGTTGTACTAAAGCTTGCTGAACCATCATTGGTCAGAATCGTCACTGTATCGTCATCATAATTGGTTACAGCGAGATCAGGTGCATTGTCATCGTTAAGATTACCTACTTCAAGATCTTCGGCAGTGGTACCAGTTGAGATACTTATTGGTGCTGCAAAACCCAGCCATACACCTCCACTTGTACCATTGTTGAGCAGAATATCAACAGTGGCGGGTGAACCAAAGGAAGGCATCGACATTGCGATATCTGGTCCATTCACTCCATCAAAATCTGCGACAACAATATCGTTAGGTGTAGCGTTGAGCGCCGTGGTGTTTGCACTACCAAAAATAATTGGACCAGTTGTTGTGACAGTTGCTTCGCCACTACCACCTCTCGCAGCAGGTATATTTTCCCAATGGCAAACATACTCGCTTGGTAATCCAGAATACGTGAGTATCTGAGGCAAGCCGCTTATGCCTGCACCAGAATCGGCCAAATTAAATACATCTCCATCTGTAGGAGTCCAAGTGTCACTGTAGCGTAAATTGATGGTCATGCCAGTAAGGTCAATCGAACCACTTACTGAAAGGAAGTCATGGCTGATACCCGCAACAAGACCTTCAATATCAAAAATGATTTCACTTGGTAGGAGGGGATCTTCGAGTTGATCAGTTTCATTAAGGGATCCACCGAGATATGCATTTGTGATCTGTGCGCCACCAATATCGATAATGCCTCCAGAGTTAATAACGTTAGCAGTTACTTCACCACTGATGTCGAGTATGGCTCCATCATTGATGATTAATTTTTCTGCGTACATGCTCGCATCACTATTGATTATTAATTTATTATCTTCACCTGTGATTTTAATATCACCTTGACTATACACAAATCCGTTTTTGAAACCAAGAGAAGAAGATCTGGTACTTTGGCTAAATTGTAATGGGTTGATAGTGTCTCTAAATTGGAAAGAATGACCGTCTAAATCAATTCTAATATTGCCAAGAGAAACATCAAATTTGTCGATCGCAAAATCTTCCACAGCGAAAATTTCATACACGGTATCTAAGTTGAATAAAGCAATATCAAATTCACCGGGGACATCAATAGGGAGCCAGTTGTCTGGGTCTTGGAATTGATCAGAGTTCAAACCGGACCAGATTCGTACACCATCTTGTGCGACGTCGGCTGGAACTAGCTCGAATGGTCCCATGTCGGCAATAGCGTTTCCATCTAGATCATTACCTGTGTCAACAGTGTAAGGATCATCAATAAATCTCAAAACTCCGTCAAGATCTCTCGACGTTGTAACAACTGTATTGTCCCCAGCATCGATACAGGGTGAACCCTGGAATAACCGATAATTTTCATCACCAGATCCTGCTACTCCATCAGCTCCATATGGGTTTGCAAAGTGAGGATTCAATGAAATGTTTCCATTTCCTGATAACTCATCAGGTAAGTCTTCAATACAACTGTACCTTGCACCGATCGTCGCGTAACTGCCATGAAATTGTGCACTTGACCCATATGTACTGTTGTTTCCCCAGATGATGGAGTTTTCTACATTGACAGATGGACCATAAGTAGAAATACCACCAGCGGTTCTCGAAGAGTTTTGTGAAATTGTTGTATTGAGTATGGAAAGATCTCCAGAAGTAATGATCCCGCCGCCTTCTCCAAGCGTAGATTTGTTTGCTGTAATCAAGCATGAATCGATTTCTAGATCACCATTTATATATAAGCCTCCACCGTATAAACTTGCGTTGTTTAATTTTATTTTAGCCTTGAGGAGTGATAGGCTAGTATTCTCAACAGCAATTCCACCACCATTGATTGCATTATTATCTCGAATTTTGCATAAACTTACATTGATCGGAACTGTAGTTGAATCGTCTATGAAAATACCTCCACCTAATGGTTCTGCAGCAACGTTAGCATTGCCCCCGTAAATCCATAGCCCATCAATTATGATTGATCCTGTAATTACATTCATTGATGATATTACGTGATATGCATTTTCACTTATATTATCTCCTGAATTATCATCACCATATATGTCACCAGTAAGGATAGTGTGGTGTGAGGAAACATCACGATCTTCCAAAGTAAGTTCTGTTCCATCAAATCCACCATAGATGCTAATGGCTTGCCTAATGAGAAACGAAACACTTCTTGAATCACCAGAAGTTTGTTCTTCAGTTGGTATGTATTGACCCTCAGCGATCCATATTTCATCATCATCGACAGCGACGGTGAGCGCCTCTTCTATTGTCTCGAACGCAGTACCCCAACTTGTTCCATCACCACTTGCAAGGATATCAGTGTCAACGTGCCAGATTTCTCCACCACCACTTCCGCCCGCTGAAGTGATTGTCAATTCTCCAAAACCATAGCCTCCACCAAACCCACCGATTCTTACATAGTAATCTGTCTCTGCAATCAAACCAAATTCAATCTCTGAGTAATAAGGTTGACAATCATTGGAGGAGTTGGGGCTGTCCCCATTACATGCGATTTGAATCAAGCCAGTGCAATCTCCTTTATATAGAACCATCGAGGTGTCGTAACCATCGAGATTGCAAGTAGAAAAGTTGTAGGTGTCGTCTGCTAATGCTGTAAAAACAAACCACATGTCTGGGCTATTATTCCAATTCAGGTATGTTCCGTAACACATTGAGTCGTCTGGATCTGGTTCATTACTTGGGTTCATGCTACTTGTGTCGAAGTAGTTGGGACCAGAGAGAGTTGCTGTCACGGCATCCGCACATTCATCACCATATTGTGCTTTGGCAATAGAAACAATACTGAAAAGACAAACACACAAAATTGAAATTGTTCTAATCATCTTCTTTGACCTCGAGTGGTATCTTTCTACGTAGTGATTCAGTGTTGAATCATCTGCAACTATGCCACAATCAAAGCAAAATGTCGAGAAAATACCGTGCAAAATCAATAAATTTTCAATTGAGTGCTGTTTTTACGTCCGAAAACTACCTAATGTAAATGAGCGATTTGCCCGATTTACGACGAAAGCCCTTCAAAAGAAGGGCTTTCGTCGTAAATCGGGGTGACAGGATTTGAACCTGCGACCTCTTGTTCCCAAAACAAGCGCTCTGCCAAGCTGAGCTACACCCCGCAAACAAGTGCGGTCCCCATCAGAGTAATCATTTGGGGGCAGGGCATTCTATCCGAAAGCGAGCCCTTTGCTCAATACCTTAATCCCAGCGAAAAACACCTTTTTTCCACGCATATATATATGCGAAAATGCTCGTGCCAAGAAAGAAAAGAATTCGGCCAAAAAACAGTGTTGCTTCAGGGCTTCCTTGGGCGAGTTGGGTGAAATCAACTGCCCATGGATAGAGGAAGATAATCTCGATATCAAAAACTAAGAACGTCATTGCGAGGATGAAAAAGCGAACGTTAAATCTTTTTCTAGCAGTGCCAATTGGGTTCATCCCTGACTCATACACTGAGTCTTTGACATCCCCCGAACGCTTCGGTCCAAGCAGACCCGAAGCGACGATATTGATGACCCCAAAGCCTACAGCCATAAGGATGATGAGTAAAACTGGAAGATAATTCGTGAAGTCCATTGCGGTTGGGATTGTATCAAAACTCACTCTCTGCGAGTTTGGCGTCACAAAAAAACCCCCGAGCCGGTGGTGGGTCCGTCTCGGGGGGAGGGAAGAGAAGAAGTCAATGTCTGCATGATGACTAGAGAATGTCATCCAAAGTGCAGGGACTTCGCACGGGGTGCCTCAGTTCATCCTTGATCCGTAGGCGTGTACATAATGATTGACATAGGTGTATCAGGGTTGTTTGCTCAAGTAAGCACGCTGCAGAATGACACTCCATCTTCATCTGCGGCAGTGAGGCAGATCCTTCCACCATCACTGTGGACAACTCCTGTCATCCGTGTCCTAACATCAATCATTCCCAACCAATTGTTCCTTTCTCACTAACTGCAACCAAGTGAAGCGCCGCAGTTCATACACTTGTAGCAAGTGCCATTTCGTACAGTTATTTGTCCACATTCAGGACACGGTGGTGCATCGCCTTGCAGCGCTGCGGTTGACTGGCTCAAAGCAGATGCTTTGAGTGCAACACTCTCGGTGACGATGCCTCCGGAGGTGAATTGCGCTGCTTCGATCGAAACTGTTTCCTGAATAACAGTGCTGGAAGCGGTTTCGGTCTTCTCCGTGGAAGTACGATCGGTAGGTGTTGTGATCGTAGAAGAAGTTTTCGGTGCCATATCTGGTATGTTTGACCATCGGTTGTCCTCCTTGACAGCGGTCGTTCGTTCGGTTGTGCTTCTTTCAGGGGTAGATTTTTTGGGAGCAGGTGAAGATCGCTGAGGTATATTTTCTTCTCGGTACCCAGTGATGAATTGCATCCCCATCCAGCGGAAGATGTAATCTACAAGACTTTTCGCAAAAGGAATGTCACGGTTTGCGGTTACGCCTTGTGGTTCAAAGCGTTGGTGTGCAAATTTCGTTACAAGGCTTTCAATTGGAACGCCGTATTGCAAAGCAACGCTGATTGCTGTGCCTAGGCTGTCCATTAATCCGCCAATGGTTGAACCTTCCTTAGACATAGTAATGAAGAGTTCGCCCGGTCCACCCGCGTCGTACATCCCAACAGTGAGGTAGCCTTCATGACCAGCAACATTAAAGTGATGTGTGATACTTTTGCGTGTATCAGGAAGACGCTTTCGCATTGGCTTCTCGATAATTTTTTCTACAATCTTTTCGATGACGCGAGGTGGTTGTTCTTCAACCATACCTGCAGCAATGACAACCTCCTCCGCAACTTCATCACGTGCTGCAGCAATATCAAGTTCATCTTCATCGTCATCTAAAGTTGCATCACTCTTGGTGTTGAGTGGTTGGCTCAGTTTGCAGCCATCTCGGTAGAGTGCATTTGATTTCAACCCCAATTCCCAGCTGAGCCAATATGACCGTGCGATATCTTCGGTTGATGCTTCGTTTGGTAAGTTAATTGTTTTAGAGATAGCGCCAGTAATAAAAGGCTGACAAGCTGCCATCATGCGTATGTGACCTTCTGGAGAGATAAACCGTGTTCCGGTTTCACCACATCTGCTAGCACAGTCAAAGACTGCGAGGTGTTCTTCTTCAAGTCCTGGTGCACCTTCAAGTGTACCAGTACCACAGACTCTTCGGTTGAGGTCGCGAATTTCATCGCCCGTTAATCCGAGTAGGCGAAGTCCATTAAACGCAGCATTGCTTGTTGCAGATTCTCTTGTAAGTTCATATTTTTTGAGAATATGTTCTGGTATTGACCAAGATGAGAATGCAAAAGAAAGGTCAAATACAGTTGGAAGTGTGTCTTCAATAGAAATAAGGTCTTCGTTTGTAAAACCACGATCCATCAGGAATTCACGGAACGAAACTTGCTTGTCATCTTCCATCCAACTCTCTGGCATAGGGGAATCAAGTGCGAGCGTGCCCATAACGTACGTGAGGATTCGGTCAGTTTCATCTTTGCTGTAACCGAGTGCAATTAGCGCAGGTCGAATCGATTGGTTTGCGATTTTGAAGTATCCACCACCAGCAAGTTTTTTGAATTTAGTGAGTGCGAAATCAGGCTCAACACCAGTCGTGTCACAATCCATCAATAAACCGATTGTGCCAGTTGGTGCAATGACAGTTGTCTGTGCGTTTCGGTATCCATGCCGTTCGCCAAGGTCTATTGCTTCGTTCCATGCTTGTACTGCGCGGCCAAGAATATCACCAGCGTTTTCGATGTTGATCGAACTTTCTAGGAAGAGCTCGTGCTTGATTGGAACTGGAGCAACGCGTAATTTTTCGTATTCGCCACTATCTCGGGCAATACCCTGAGATGCCCGTTGGTGGTTTCGAATCACACGTAACATTTCCTTGGAATTATCTGCAAAACCGTCGAACGGACCATGTTCTGCTGCCATCTCAGCGCTTACTGCATATGATCGACCAGTTAAGATTGAAGAGATTGCCGCGCCGACGGCACGACCTTCTTCGCTGTCATAAGGGATGCCCGCTTGCATGAGCACTGCACCTAGGTTTGCAAAACCAAGGCCGAGTGTTCGGTATCGCCAACTTTTGTGTGCGATTTCTTCTGACGGAAATGCTGCCATCAATACGGAAATTTCAAGGACGACTGTCCAGAGCGAGATCGCATGTTCGAATGAATCTATATCAAAAATTCGTGTGTCTTTGTCATAGAACCGAATCAAGTTCAGTGATGCCAAGTTGCACGCAGTGTCATCGAGGAACATGTATTCGCTACAAGGATTCGAAGCGTTGATGCGACCACTTTTCGGACACGTGTGCCAATCATTGATTGTTGAATCGAATTGCACACCTGGATCCGCGCAGTGCCATGCAGCATTACAAATTTGATCCCAAAGCCCGTTTGCTGGGATGGTTTTGGAAACTTCGCCATCTGTACGTTGAATTAATTTCCAATCTTCATCCCGATCGACTGCTTCAAAGAAATCATGAGAAATTCGAACTGAGTTATTGGAGTTTTGGCCTGCGACTGTTTGATACGCTTCGCCATTGAAATCGTAATCAAGTTGAAGGTCTAAATCTTGTGCTTGTTTCTTTTGTTCTTCTGTGAGGTGTTTCATCCCCTCAACAAGTGCAGCAACTTTGAGTTCTTCACGAACTTTCCAGTTGACAAATTCCTCGATGTCCGGGTGATCAACATCGAGTGAAACCATTTTTGCAGCGCGGCGTGTTGTACCACCAGATTTAATAGCGCCAGCAGCACGGTCACCAATTTTTAAGAAACTCATCAAGCCGCTGGATTTCCCACCACCTGAAAGAGGTTCGTCACTTCCACGAACTGCAGAAAAATTAGAACCTGTGCCAGAACCATATTTAAAAAGGCGAGCTTCTCGGAGCCAAAGGTTCATGATGCCATCGTCACCAACAAGATCATCAGCAACAGACTGAATAAAGCACGCGTGTGGTTGTGGATGGGAATACGCATCAGGAGCGGGGTGGACGTTGCCGGTTTCAGGATCAGCAACGACATGGCCTTGTGCGGGACCCGTAATGCCGTACGCCCAGTTCAAACCCGTGTTAAACCATTGTGGGCTATTTGGTGCGCTGACTTGATGCAACATCATCCAAACAAGTTCATCGTAAAAAGCTTCGGCATCTTCTGGTGTGTCAAAGTACCCATGTGACTCACCCCAACTTCGCCAACAACCAACGAGTCTATGAATCACCTGCTTTGCCGATCGCTCTGGACCAGTGACTGCTTTGCCTTTGGAATTTAACTCTGGGGTGCCATCTTCTTTTATGATAGGTACGCCGGACTTACGAAAATATTTACTCACCATGATGTCAGAAGCAAGTTGACTCCATTGCGCTGGTAACTCAGCATCGTTCATTTCGAAAACGATGGAACCATCGGCGTTTGTAATTTTCGTTGATCGTGTTGTCCACGCAACAGAGTTCCACACATCAGTATCAGCAGTCGTAAATCTTCTAGTAATATTCATTGTTCTTTTATTGCTTCCTTGCACCGAGTTGTTGGCATTGTTGCAGCCACTTTTAACTCTCTATGTCCCATAACATTGTTGTTGTTGGAAACTCCCATTCCACTTTCTCAATTCTCAAAAAACACTGTTTTTTTCTGTATTTTCACTGTAATCTTCGTTTTTAGCCTGTTTTTCATGCTTTTTTCTGCCTTTCTCGATCATGAAGGCTTTCAACAATGGGAAGCCAACATATGACTATCGTACTACCACATGTAGCGTCTGTAACTATCTAAACCGCAAAATATTGTGGATCTTTGATTTTATTTCTAATTGCCTCATATTGAAGGAGTTATGGGCAAGTAATTGAGGAATAGCCGTCTGTAGGAGTGTGGAAAGGGTGTCGTTGGAGGAGATTTTGGGCTCTAGATGTAGTTGCAGACCCATTTTGGCATGCCTGAGAGGGGCTCGGCAAATGAGGAGTACAATGGAGGGATGAGAAGCACGGAAGCAATCGTAGAGGGACTCACAGACGCACAAATAACTTCGGTCACACACACCGAGGGTCCTATCTTGGTGCTCGCAGGTCCAGGATCTGGAAAAACAACCGTTGTAACAAAACGGATTGCGAACCTTGTTGCGCAAGGTGTTGCACCTTGGAACATACTTGCACTAACGTTTACAAACAAGGCTGCAACTGAAATGCGAGAGCGTGTGTTCTCAATGATTGATCCAGAAACGTACGGCATAAAAGGGTTAACTGTTTCAACATTCCATTCGTTTTGCGCGCGGACTCTTCGATCGTGGGGAGATCGAATTATTGGTTCACGTTCATTTACAATCTACGATACATCCGATCAGAAATCTGCTGTAAAAACAGCAATTCGCGCATGTGAACTCAGTGAATCAAATTGGAAACCTGCTTCAGTGTTGTCGATTATCAGCGGAGCGAAAAATCAATTGCTCGATGCAGAAGCATTTGCAGCAGAAGCACAAGATTTTCATGCAAAAACAATCGCTAAAATTTACCGATCTTATGAATCAATCTTACGATCTAATGATGCTGTTGATTTCGACGATTTGTTGTTGTGTACCGCGCAGTTACTTGGTCGTGATGCCGAAGTGCGAAACGAATTACAGCAGCGGTATCAATATTTACTCATTGATGAATACCAAGATACGAACCGAACGCAATTTGTGATCGCTGATCATATTGCATCAAGACACAGGAATATATGTGTAGTTGGCGATCCTGATCAATCCATTTATGCTTGGCGAGGCGCAGATATTTCAAACATATTGGATTTTGAAAGCCAGTACGAAAACGCAGCAGTGGTGCCACTTGGCAGAAACTTTAGAAGCACGGGGTACATCGTAGAAACTGCTGCAAAGTTAATTGCACACAACAAACTACGCAAAGAAAAGCGTCTTTATACAGATCTTGAAAAAGGTAACAAGCCAGTTATGGTGACGTTGCAAAATGAACATGAAGAAGCAGAAACAATTATCCATGAAGTCAAGCGATTGCACAAGGAAGGTACCCCGTATAAGGAAATGGCTGTCTTATACAGAGTTAACGCCTTGAGCCGTGTACTTGAAGATGCATTTCGTAACGAAGGCGTTCCTTACATTGTTGCTCGTGGCACCGCGTTCTACGATCGCAGAGAAGTGAAAGATGCCGTTTCATATTTACGATTGCTTGTGAACCCCAAAGATGATGTTGCATTTCGAAGAATCATCAACGCTCCAGCGCGTGGGATTGGAAAAACATCTCTCGTTCGACTTGAACAACTTGCATCAACGCGAGGATTGAATATGCTTGCTGCTGCGGAGTTTGTCTCAAAGGATCTTGGTTTCACTGCTCGAGCAGTAAAAGCCTTGCATTTATTTCATCAAATGGTGACAAAATGGCGGATAGACTCAGATTCGACGCAGAGTTTGACTGCTGCCGCTTCGCTTGCAGATTTAGTAGAACGCATGGTTCGAGAATCAGGTCTTGAAGCTTCACTCAAACGAATTGGAACTGAAGAAGATCACGAACGACTACAAAACCTTGAAGAATTGATTTCGGCTGCTTCAGATTTTGAAGAAAGATCAGAGGATGATGATGCATCGCCTTTGCAGTTACTCTTTGCATTTTTAGAACATATCGCACTCGTGAGTGATTCCGATGCAATTGATCCACGTATTGGTGCAGTTACCCTGATGACATTACATGCTTCAAAAGGATTGGAATACGATTTCGTTGCAATTGCTGGACTCGAAGATGGTTTGCTACCACATATGCGTGCTGTATTTGACGACACACAAATGGAAGAAGAACGCCGTCTGTGTTTTGTTGGAATTACAAGAGCTCGGAAACACCTTCATATAAGTTCGACCCTACGACGGACCCAGCGAGGGTTGACTGAAAGAGCAATGCCGAGTCGTTTTTTGCGAGAAATGAGCGGATCTCATACACATCAAGAAACAGTTGTAGACAAGTGGGATACGCAAATTGCACCAGAATTGAAATCAGCAGAAAACACAACAGAAATTACACTTGGAACAATTGTTCGTCACAAACGATTTGGAGTTGGAAAAGTCCAACGAGTATTGCGAAGGGAACGAGGGTCGACGGTCACAATTGATTTTCCAAGCGGAACGAAACATCTTGTGCTTGAATACGCAAACTTAGAAATTGTCATTCCCGATTCCTCAAGATCACAGTTTTGATACATGCTACACACAGACCAAGTAATTTTACTTTGTAAAGAGCACGGATTCGCACTTGTTGGTGTAACCGATGCTCAAAAATCAAAGTGGTCTTCTGAATTTGAAGCATGGTTGGAGGCTAAAAAACACGGTGAAATGCTGTGGCTTGCAAACAATGTAGATGTTCGGTTAGATCCTATGAATTTAGTCTCTGGGGCTGTTTCAATTATTTGTGTTGCAGATCGTTACGGCAGCAGTAATGATGAAACTCCACCTCCACGGCATGGCAAAATTGCAAGATATGCTCGCGGAGGCGATTACCATAAAGTAATGAAGAAGAGGCTACATCAAATTTGCGATGCCCTTAGGCAACTCGACTCCAAAAATGAATTTCGTGCTTGTGTTGATACTGCTCCATTGTTTGAACGAGAGTTTGCCGCAGCTGCTGGGTTGGGCGCGATCGGTAAAAACACACTTCTTATTGACCAAAGTATTGGGAGTTGGTTGATGCTTGGAGCGATCGTTACAACAGCTACGTTGAAGGCGACGGATAATAAAAACGATACTGATCCCTGTGGAAGTTGTACAAAGTGTATCGATGCTTGTCCCACTGATGCTATAACACCTTGGTCTGTTGATGGTAGCAAATGCATTAGTTATTTGACGATTGAACATCGAAGTGAAATCGATCCAACGTTTCATGAACAAATGGGACAGTGGATTTTTGGTTGTGATATTTGCCAAGAAGTTTGCCCACACAATCAGCAGACTCAAAAAACAAGGTGTGCCCAAGTACACAGTGCCTACGAAAGCAAAACCTCTTCATTGGATCTTTTAGAAGTACTGAACTGGAATGAAGAAGATCGCCGCAACGCGTTCAAGGGGTCTGCGATGAAACGTGCGAAATTGGACATGATGCAACGAAATGCTGCCATTGCTGCGAAAAATTATCTTGCCCACTCGGATGACCCCGTGTTGCAGGAAAAAATTACATCATGGAAGTCATGATTGCAAACTCGATTTGGTTTTTGTCGGCAATTTCACCGCTCTCGATTTGAGCTTGAACTTTTTTAAACGCACCGCTTAATTTGTCGATTTGGGCGAATTTTTGTTGATCAAATCCTTCTGCTTGCACCTGTGATTCAAAGTCTACGAGCCAGCCGCGATCGGTTTTTACCAAAGTTACCGAGATTGCTCCCAATAGAATGGTGGCTTTTGTATCGCCTTCCATTGTTATTTCACTTTCATCGATGGTGTCAGAAATGATTCCCTGCGATAGCAAGGCAATGGAGTCCGAAGTTCCAGCACCAAAAGTACTGTCGATACTATTTTTCAATTTCAGTCCGCTGTTCACAAGTGTTTGAAGTTTTCCAAGCATGTTTTCATGCTCAGTTGTTTTTGTTTCATATATTCTTGTTAAATCAATGGCTGTTGATGAGGCTGCGTCGTTCATAAAAGCGACGAGATCTTGAGGAGTACTGAAACCATTTGATTCTTTCGACTTTGAAGTTGCGCCCTCACCCATTCCAGTAGCGGTTGATGGATTTGAAACCTGTGTCTTTTCTGGAGCTTCTATCCCACTCAATTTCGCAATTCGAACATCAAGTTGGAAAGAAGAACCTTCACCATCGCGACCGAGTTCACGAGCAGCATTTTTTGCATTTTCATAAGAAGTGATCGCTGCAGTAGTCAGCCCATCAAGTTGGGATTGGCAACTTGCGAGGAGTGTTTCCCACTTGCTTGTACCTGTCACAATGCCTGCTTGGATAACATTAGTTAAAGAAGTGCACTCTTCAGCAAGAAATTGAACTTGAAATTCTTGCATTTGCCCAAGACTCCAAGAAGTTTGTAAATTCCAAGAAGCTGCAGCAGCTTTACTTTGTTTAGAACCTGTGGACCGACCTCCCCGCGCGCTTAATGATTGGCTTACATAATCAGTAGCTGTTGTCCAACGGTTTTGCAATGCACTCGCACTCGATGTTGCATTGGTAAGAATCGCTGCACATTCATTATCTAGGGTATCTGCAAATGATCGAAGTTGACCAGCACCTTCTCTAGAGGCTTGCTTAAATGATCCAAGTAATTCCATGGAATGTCGGATCCCATTCAATTGAGATGCAATTGCTTCAAGTTGGGCTGATGCATCATTTACTTGAGGTGCTGCGATGATGTCTGATTCGACTTCGCTTGAATTCGCCGCAAGATTGGCACGATCAGATTTTCTCATGACCCTCATGCCCTGTTTGAATGGTTTTAAACCATTGACATCATCGAGGCCATCTGCTTCGGCTAGAAGTTCGTTTGCTTCGTTAAATAAAGCTTCAGCGGTTGCGGTTGCCTCTTTACTTTCGAGTGATAAGCGTGCGATTTCACCTCGTGCCTGATCAAGTTGGGTATTAAGGGATTTCTTTACTTGTTCCATGCTTGCTTGGAACGCTGCAACTGCATTTTCTGAACCATGTTCGGCAGTATTTGACATCGAATTCGCAGCACTTCGCAGTAAAGATGCTTGGTTTGCAATTCTCACTGCCTGCTGGAATTTGGCAATGACTTGCGATGTTTCTGCAGAAACCGATTGGTATTGGATTTTTCCTAATTTTGCTCTCGCAGTGGAAAGGATCAGTTTTTTCGCTTTTGCACTTGAGTCAGTTTGGGGGAGTCTGTTTGCTTTGGTGATGATTGATTGCAATGCAATTTCGTTCT
This sequence comes from Phycisphaerae bacterium, assembly GCA_018656645.1. Lineage (GTDB taxonomy): Bacteria > Planctomycetota > Phycisphaerae > Phycisphaerales > SM1A02. The sequence goes on along the minus strand of JABHZL010000121.1, from coordinate 8,622 downwards.
CACTAAGTACTGCTACATTCAGATCGGACATCAACTGTGCGACATCATTTGAGCTAGCTGAAGATGCATCTTCAAGGCATCCACTCAATGCTATTGTGCAAACTGCAATTAGACCCAAAGGGGAATTTTTGAGAGTGAGATTTTTCATTGATGTTAGATAGGTGTAAATCGGGGTACGAAACATTGAAATGGCTCCTCAAGCCAAGGAAAAAGTACTTTCACTTGTAACAAGGCATTGTAGCACTCTCAGAGGTGTCGGTGGATTGATCATCCACTGGAAAGTTAGCTAGTTTATTCAGGCAGGGGAGTCATTTCCACGTTTTTACCACGCCCAATATCAACTTGCCAGGTCATTACAAAACTGGTCTCGCCTGTGCTGTTTGCAGGCACGGTGAGATCCCAACGGAGGAGGCCACGTGGGAAATCTGCCTCTAAGTAATTTGCATCGGTTGAAAGTTGCATAGATTCGTTTTTTAGCTCGACGGCAATGTCTTCGTTTTGAGAAACAGGGATGCGGTCCCAAAGGTGAATTTCAAGCGGCGCATCATGGCCGTTTGAAACAGTGACTCGGTAATCAAAGAGTGTTTCTTTCGAACTCCCAAAGAGACCAGTCGAAGAAGTTTTCTTTTCAAGGAGTGTCCGAGTTGCTATCACCTTGGGATCGATACCAAGGTCAAGTGGGAATGTTTCATGCGGCGCAACAGTTGGGAGAATGGTTCTTCCAACGAAGTCACTCCCATGGAATATAGAAGCTTCTCCAGGAAGTAAAATGAAAGGCGAGTCATTTGTAACTTTACTTCGGATATATACAGAGTCTGTGATCATCGGAACTGCAACACGGAAAAGACTCGCTGTAGTATCAATTGACGCGATGGCGGTTTTTTGTTTGTCGTTCTTATTTGAAGGAACAGAAACTGTTCTTGGCAGTGCAAAACTTACAGCAGGTCCATTACCGACAACGGAAGCGGCAGTTGCTGCTGTGCCGAGGCGCAATTCAAACGAATCGCTTTCAATAGCATCATCCTCAGCATTAACAGAAGATCGTGTTCTTCTCATTGCAGCTGATGGTTGTGCTGGTGGCGTAGGTTGTTGAATATCTAAGTACCAGGGGGATGGTTTTGGAGGGCTTGCAGAGCGCTGCGGCTGCGCAGTTGAAAGGGTTAGATTGACGTCAGGCCAGTCTTCTCCTGTGTATTGTGCAACCTTTGCATCGTAGTCAATGGTTATTGACTCACCACCTTCTGAGGATCGAATGGAATATGAGGGCTCCCATGAAGCATTGTTTACGAGGTACGTCACTTCTATCGTGATGGTGTCTTGTGCGAACACAACAATGTCGATGATCGCATCTCGCTGCACATGACTTTCATTGGAAATGCTGTTTCGTCTTTTGACAAGGGTATTTCGTTCGTTTGTAAGTTCTTCATGCAATTTATTATTTGCAAGTTTTTGGGTTTCTATGGTTGCCATCTGCTTGCCAATGAAGGCAAGTTGTTCTTGAAAGGAGACAAGGTCAACACCCTGTTCTTTGTCAGAAGACGATCTTTTTACAAGCGTTTCTAGAAATGACGCTTGTAACTTGATTGACTCTTCTTCTGCTTGTGCAATTGCTATTTTTTCTTCTACGTGTTTAATTTCTTGTTTGATTTCAGTAAGTAGTTTGTTGTTATCTTTTTCAATAGGAAATGCTGTTGTGTCAACGGCGATGAGTTTTGCGTTTCCATCTACGCTTGCTTGAACTGAATCGAGCGTCGCAGAACTTGGGAGATCTCTAAAGAAAATTGACCATCCGCCCGCTTCGAGATCAAGTTCTGCTGTTCGAGTTATTGCAGCCCGACCTCTGTATAACGCGATATCTGTGATCGAACCGTTTGCATTGATTGGTTCCATATCTACAGTGACAGGTTGTAGTGCAAAGGCTGCAGTAGTTGTAAATATCGAAAGCGCGAAAGTTGAAAGAAAATGCATGAGCGAATCTCCTAAGATGAGGCAGACGACGCTCAGATTTCTGTATTGCGTCTACCCATTGTCGAGAATATACCCGCATCCTGAAGGAGTGATGCGATTCTGTGTTTATCGTGTAAATTTGAGTCTAAAACAGTATCCACAAGCGTTGTTCGTTCCTGTTCAAGGTCAAGGTATCGAAGGGCTAAGCCAGCGAGGTCGTCGTTTTCCATAGTTTCAAGATATTCGAAACCTTCGCGGTAGACCATCCTAGCTGCGAGTGATTTAACCATCATCCAGCGAATGTACGCACTTGGCATCTCAGTCCAAAGTTTGTCACCAGCAGTTTCAAGAAGAATCGTGGGTAAATGTTCAGTGACGAGTCGTTGTAATTCGGTTTGTTGCTGCTCACTCATCGAATCCCAATGCTCATTGATAGAGTCCGCAGTTCTTGACATCATCTTACTAATTCGGATACTCATTTCGGGTAGAGGTAGATGAGGATGGTGTTGGTGAAGACGGGCGAGCAATTCCGCTTCTGCGCGAGCAAGATCTCGTAGTCGAACCAAAACTTGGTTGACAAATTCTTCCTTGATTTTCATGAACTGATCTGTATTAAGCAGCATGCAAGCACCAATTTCAAAACTGGAACAAATTACACCACATTTATTGGCTGATGAATCTTTGAGGATGAGCGTCCCAGCATTTGAGAGCTCTTTTCGAGCATCAGGCGTGAGAAAAAGGTTTGCGCCTTCAACGATTACTTTGCTACTTGGTGTACCATCGTCTTTGAGAAAATTCTTCCAATTTCCACCATGAATAGTTGCTGGTCGTCCTCCGCATGGAACGAATGCATCGCAATGAATCCGATCGTGTAACGTATTGCGGAGGTGGACGCCCTCTGGGTCATCAATGGAGGCAATCCAACCGTTTGGTCCAAGTTTTTCCTTGTTAAAGTTAGCTATTGGTAATTCTTCTTCAAAAAGTCTTAGTAATTCAGTGTGGTCTAGCCCATCTGGATCTTCACCGCAACCAGAGCCATCTGCAATGCCAAGAATTTTTGCACGGTCCCCATATTCGCGGTGGAGAATTCTAATGCCATTGCCGCCAACATCACCGTCAGGACCGCCGGTCATTTTGATTGTAAATGTGTCTGTGTCAGGGTCGATGTCTACAGCTCTGAGAGCGCTATCGAGGAATACAATAACACCTTCACTTGTGACACCATATTCTTTGTGATTGATGCCTGCCCCAGGTTTTGAACTCATTAATGCAGTTGGCATTGGGTAGCCTCTGCGTTGTCCACGATCAACAACCCATTCAATAAGTTCAGGTGTGATGTTTTCATCTGGCCCGAGATAAATGAGTTCGTTGTGATGTAACCGATCGACGACTTTTGAGGTGGTCTCTTCCTCTGGAGTAATGAGATCGAGTAATGAATCTACAAATGCTTTAACACTTCTGCTGATTCTCCCTCTTGGATGAATAAGCATTGCTGCTTTTGCACCACCTTCAGGGATGTCCTTATTTTTTAATTGTTGAGCAGAAGCAAGGTTGTAGGCTTCGTCGTAGAGTCTTTCTTGTTCCCGAGCAAATTGTTCAACGCCACGTGGGAAGATGGCACGCACACCACCGCGTGCGATATCTCGGAAGCGAACGTGGAATCCGTTGAAATCTCGGCCATGAATAAAGAATGCTCCAAATGGGCAATCTGGTCGACTCTCAGTCGTGAGAATAGAAGCATCGATTCTCATGGAGAGTGCGTATCGATCTTCAAGGAAAAGATTTGTTCGTTTAACAGCGTGAACTGCTTGTAACATTGTTTCAAAGAGCGTTCTTGCATCTTCTAGATCAACAGTGTTTTCGATTGTTTCATCAAGTTCGGTTCGTACTGTGTTGTAAGAATCGTCAGACATGAGGTTGTCTGGGTTAAACCGTTGATGGAATAAGTTAGCAATAGATGCAGCAACTCCAAGGTTGCCTCTCATAAGCGAATGCAGACGTGTTGGATTAAATGCGTATGGATTTTTCTTCACAAGAATTTGATATGAAAGGTCGAGTAGGGCAGTAATGATTTCGGCTTTTCGCAATCCAATGTCAGGGTTTGCGTAACCAAGTTCAAGTGTTCGCTGGTCGTACCATTTAAGACGAAGAAGATCTTGCCGTATTTCTTTCCAGAGATTACTTGATGGGTCTATCGGTCCGCCTTCTGGTCCTTGGACTACACACCCCACAAGAGTGATCCAACCGTTCGCGCCATCATCGATACTATCGAGATATGCGCGGTGAATATTGACGCGTGATTTACTGAGTCTCGTTGCAATACGTTGTAACATTGACCGTCGAGTTGAATTGCTTACAGCGACGATAATTCTGCTGAGCGTAGGGTCAGTTTCTGTTTCAAGTTCAACCATGGTGCCGTCAGTTCCAGAAAGACGTTCAACAAGTTGCCAGTGCTTTGCCATACGTAATGGAGTGACAGTCATGATGTACTCTTCTGAGCTACGTGTAAAATAGGCACGCACTTGGTCAGTGGTTACATCTTGCATATGTTGTTCTGCATATGCGATCATTTCGTTCAAGCGATCAGCATGATCGACATCATCAATAGTGAAGGGTGTTGGTTCGCCAAATTCAAATGTATCGAGTACCAACTCGCCATCAGTTGCGGTGTGAATTTTTGCGGTTCTAAGTGTTTGATCCCACGGGAGTTCTTCCATTATTTCAGCAAGAACTCCAGGGTAATCGCGAGGTCGCATCATTGTCCACTGCGAAGCGTCTTCAGAACGTAGGGTGAGTTCAATCGGTTTACCTGATGCTTTGGCAGCAATCATTGCTCGTAAGTGGGCAAGTTGGTCTTCTTCACTGGTGTCTTGAAAGTACATCAATGGCATCTGGTTAAGAAACCATGGGACCACTTCCTCCGCAGTTGCTCGAAGGGAATTAGTTACCTGATCGATCACTGTGTCTGAGTTTTCAGGTTTACTACCAATAGGTTGTTGCGGTTTGATTGCCATTTTGGGTATTAGAACCGCAAGAGAGCCTATATTCAACCCAAAACCGAGTTGCTCGATCTGCGAGTTTCTAAGTTGCAGTGGGGACGGTCAAAGGGGAGAGTCCTCAAACCACACATGGCGACAGACCCCATACCAGAGCCAGAGACAGTCGTAGGGACAGAATGCATTATTTGCTCAAAAAGCGTATTTGGTACGCTTTTTGAGCCTATTTGGTAAGATGGCTTGTTGTGGATATTGCACTTTCAATAGGGAATTTTGATGCTGTACACCTTGGGCATGTTGCGATCGTTGAGAGAGCAAGAGATGCTGTTGGTGATGGTCGAGTTGTCATTTGGAGTTTTAATCCTAGCCCGACGGAGTTTTTACACCCAACGGCAGCAGTTGAACGGTTGACTGAGTTTTCACGACGCAGAGATTTGCTTCTGCAAGCGGGGGCAGATGAAGTAATGGAACTGATTCCAACAGCAGCATTCATGAACCAATCCCCCGAAGCATTTGTTGCATATTTCTCCGACGCTCTTGCACCACAATTCGTTGTAGAAGGTGAGGGATTTCGATTTGGAAAAAATCGAAAAGGGACGCTTGAAGATTTAATAACATTAGGCTCAACGTTTGATTTTTCAGCCATAAAGGTCCAGCCTTTGGAAGTAACACTCCTAGATCAAACAATACATCGTGCAAGTAGTTCACTCGTTCGTACTCTGATAAAAAGTGGTCGAGTAGAAGATGCTCACATTGTTCTTGGTAGACCAGTCTCGGTTTCTGGAACAGTTGCTCAAGGAGATCGGCGAGGTCGTTCTATGCAATTTCCAACTGCAAATATCGATCATATCCAGACACTACTCCCTTTAGATGGCATTTACGCCGGGCGTGGAGTGCTTGAAAATGGGACTTCTTTTCCGGCAGCAATTAGCATAGGCACCAAACCAACGTTTGGTGAAAATGATCGAACATGTGAAGCACACCTCATCGGTTTTGACGGTGAACCGGATACTTATGGATGGAAATTAGAACTCTCGTTCGACTATTGGCTTCGAGATCAGATAAGATTTAATTCTATTGAAGAACTTAAGAACGCAATTCAAGATGATGTTGAGAGAACCACTCAACTTCTTGAAAGGAACACATGACAACACAGTCCATCTCTTATGTAACGACAACAACGTTCGAATCTATTGCTGAAAGAATTCAAGAGGCAACAAGTATTGTTGTCACGACACATCGTAAACCTGATGGAGATGCGATTGGGTCAGTGGTTGCCATGTATAGAGCACTTCGAGCAATAGAAAAGGAAGTAGAAGTCCTCATCGCCGGTCCACTTGAACATGGGCTAGCCATTATCGCTGGCGATACTCCAATTCGTTTTATTGAGGATGATGGTTTTCCCGAAGATGCTCCTGATCTCATCATCGTTGTTGATACAGGTGCTTGGTCTCAACTTGAAGCAGCAGAATCGTGGCTTCGAGAACACGCAGACCTTGTCGTTGGGCTTGATCATCATGCAAACGGTGATGATGTTGCAGAAGATAGAATCGTCGATGTTACCGCTGCTGCTGCAACACAAGTAGTAATGCAGTTGCTTGACATAATGCAAATTGATCTTGGCTCAGGAAAAGGCTGTATCGCGGAAGCATTGTTCGTTGGTCTTGCAACTGACACTGGGTGGTTCCGATTTTCAAATGCCGATGCACGTTGTTTTGCAGATGCCTCAAAACTATTACAACACGATTTGAACCGATACGATATTTATCGTTCACTTGAAGAAACAGCACGTCCTTCAAGGATGGCCTTGTTGCAACGAATGCTTGCAAGTTTAGAAATTATTGGCAATGTGGCAATTATGTGTCTCCGCAGCAATGACTTTGGTGAAACTGGTGGAGACAGCACTGATCTTGTTGGACTTGTAAATACACCGATGGTGATAGAAGGTGTACAAGCATCTATTTTGCTGACCGATTCAAATCCCGGTATCACAAAGATGAGTTTTCGATCTAAGCCAGCGATGCCATGCGATCCATCAACTTTGATTGATGTGAACAAACTAGCAGGTGCATTTGGCGGTGGAGGGCATATTCATGCCGCAGGAGCAAGAGTAAAAGAGCCTTTAGAGGTTGTAAAAGCCAGATTGCTTGAAGAATTGCTGTAAATTTTCGCTTCTTTGGCGTACACTTATATAAGGTAGGGCACTCCATGAATCGACTCATTAACATTGCAAATACCGCTGCTCGCAGAATGCAACTGCAAGAAACACTTACTTCTGCTGCAACTATTTTGTTTTGGATCGTTTGCGCCCTTGCAGTTGTGGGGATCGTTGACCGAATTGTAAGTACAGCGTTTATCCCATGGGAGTTACTCGGATATGTTGTCGCACTTGGTTGGTTTTTGAGTGTCGTTCTGTGTTGGAGGCGATCTCATCACGATCGTTTTCAATCTGCTGCAGAAGTTGACCAACGAATGCAATTACACGATCGTATTGGTTCGGCAATTTCTTGCGATACACGCAAAGATGCATTTGCAAAAGTTGTTCTTGATGATGCGATTGGAATCGTTGAGCAAGAAGAAGTAGAAAAAAACCTTCGCAATTTCTTTCCAATTACATTTTCAACACAATGGGTTTGGATTGGAATTGTTGGTGTTGTCGTTGCAGTTGTTTTATTCACCCCACAATGGAACCTTTTTCCAGATGGTAAAGAAAATCCAGTACCTGTCGTTGTTGCAGATCGCGCAGACATTGAAGCTTCTGTTGATGCCCTTGTAGCAGATTTGCAGGAAGATGAAACTTTACGAGATGCACTTTCTGAAGAGCTTGAAGCATTGGATGAAGCAGCTCAACTAGACATTAATTCAACCGAATTGCGACGTGAAGCACTTCGCAAAATGACAGATTTGCAGAAAAAGCTCGATAATTTATTGCATGATGAAAATGCACTTGCATACAAAGAAACTATTCGCCGGTTGCAATCACTTGAATTGCCACGCGATGAAGAAACTACAAAATTAGCCGCTGCGTTAAAGAGCGGAAACTTTTCACAAGCCAAACAAGAGGCAGAAAATTTACAGAAGAAACTCGAGTCTGATCAACTTTCAGAAGAAGAACGCAAACAATTGGCCCAGAGTTTGAAAAAGCTAGGGGAACAACTCTCTGCATTAGAAAATGCAAACGACGCTTTGTCTGACGCAATCGCAGCAGCTGGTATGGATCCAAATTTATCAAGCGATGCATTAGCTGCCGCGAATGCGATTAAATCGAATGCTAAATTAACAGAAGCACAAAAGAAAAAATTACTTGAAATGCTTGAAGCACAAAAGCAAGCATCCAATGCGTGTAAAAAATTGGGCGGCGCATGTAAAAAATGTGCAGGCGGTAACCCTAGTGATCTTGCTTCCATGGCAGAGCAACTTGGCGCAATGAAAATGTTCATGACCAAAGCAGAGGCTGCAAAATCTCAGTGCCAAAAAGCAGGGAGTGGTATGTGTAACAAACAAGGTCCAGGCACAGGGGGGATGGGCAAGGGGAATGGTGGGAAAAACAACATGACAGAAACAGAAACTGCGCAAGTTGCAAATCGCTCACCAGTGAATACGATTGAGGGTTCAATCATTGCTCGGCAGTTGTTTGAAGGTGGGTTGGTTACATCAGGTGAAACCAACGAGGCTGTTC
>JABHZL010000120.1 GCA_018656645.1 Phycisphaerae bacterium | reverse complement strand
TTGTCCCGGAGAACCATGGCATACAATGCTGCTAATGCGCCTGGTTCCCTGGCTCATGCTGTCAGTGCCAAGGCCCTTTCAACAGAAACTGCCTTCAAGGTTGCCAGCGAAGCAGTTCAGATTCATGGCGGTAATGGTCTTAGCAAGGACTACATCATCGAAAAGATCATGCGGGATGCCAGGGCATCAATGATCGAAGATGGCACCAACGAAGTACTGTTGCTCCGAGGGTCAGCGTATCTTTGAAAAAACGAGGCGAATGTTCATTATGGACAAGACACATTCACCACCAGGTGTCTTGATGCGTTAATTTTCGCCTCGCGGCGCCGGAGTGATTCAACCAGCCTTCTGGCAGGAATGGCTCGTGTACAGCGTTTGCAGCGACCGCAATTGTAAGTTCTGCTCGAAACTTCCCAGCAGACCCGAAGCGAATTAAGCAGATTAGAGTTTCTTGCGATCACACCCTGTTTTTCTTTCAATGACAAATTGCTGCGATCGAACTCAACGCATTCATCAAAGTGATCAGACAAATGAGTATTGTAATTGCTCAAATTGTCATCTTCAGGCACCACCAGCGTTGTAATGCTGCCAGACAACATGTGGCTGATGCCCGCATACAATTTTACCGGATTTCGTAAAGCAGTTAAGTTGAAGCTATCGAGTACATCAGAAATGTTCACATCAACCTGTATCAGGTTCTTCCCGATTTCAGCACTTTGATAACGGATTCTTTGCAATTCCGATTTGATCGAATGGCGAGTGTTAGACTGATGGTCTTCATCACCATAGAGACCATTTAGGAATACGAGTGAAGTTATTTTATCAAATTGATGATGTAATGAATGAAACGCATTAACACCTCCGTCAAACAAAAGAGCTTTCTCATTCAATTGTTGATTATTCGAAGTTTGAGATTCGGCAGACAAGGAGTTGTTCAGAGAATATTCATCGATCACAACTTCGTCGACGATTGATGAACCTAGTAGTGTAAGGGCAGTCACTGGGTCTGGACACGGTGAGCCTTGCCATTCCAGTTTAAGGTGGCACTGCGCACCGAGCAGTTTTAAACATGCTGATAATTGCTCTCGGTCCGATTTGGAAACCGACGCTATGTTCTCTATGTGCAGTGTTGCACTCATCGTTGTTCTTTCCGACAGATTCAATTCTCAGCAACCATCTGATTGATCGTAACTGACTGGATAAATTATATGGAACACTTAAGGGACACAGCGAGTTAATACAAACGTTGGATCCAAAAATTGTTAAAGAAGTATTACACACATCACAATGAGCAGCCAAGTCCGGCCAAAGGCTGATGACCGTCAGTTGAGATCATAGATTGGTCAACAATCCCCAGCTATTCATATGTTGATGCATGGCATGGCATTACATATTCATTCTCAATCGCAGCAAATCCTTTCTGTTCAAGTCTTTCAATCCAGGAGCAGTCGCTGGTTATTTTATTGATGCACATCAAGAAAGGGGGTGTTTTTATTGGTAATTGCTCGACTCACAAGCGAATCATACGTGCAAAATAACAGAACATGCTACGGTTTATTCTGACCATTTGTGAGGATGTTTAAATCTACTCACGCTTTTTTTGGTATGAACGATGGAGCACCTGACGTCTATGTAAACCCTGAGACATAGCCACCAAGTTAGTAATAACTTTGGAAGCACAGAATATGCTTAGAGAACAGATGGTAAGGTTTTACGTGTGGTACGGAGAATTACCAATTTCGAAGAAGGTTATTCTCACCACTTTTCTATTTTGGGTTCTGCAAGCAATCCCAAAATGGGGATTTGTATTGCTGGGTGATGGTGAGATGACTGCAAATTTGATGACAGCATTCATAATGCCACGCAGTGAGTTGTGAACTAAATATCACCAGACAGGCTGGTCCTTCCACTCGTTAGGCAGGTTTTAACAGCATAAAAGCAAAACTCACAATAATTAACAATATATGCGCAACATGAAAAAGAACCTGCATTCCCGTTTTTGTAGCACTGCCACCCTTGGTGACACGTAAACGCGCTGGTTTCGTTATAAATACAAGCATCAGGCTGTAAAACACCATAATCGAGAGACTAATCCACAACCATAGTTCAGATAGTG
>JABHZL010000067.1 GCA_018656645.1 Phycisphaerae bacterium | reverse complement strand
CGTCCCAAAATGCATGAAGCCCAATCGTTGGCCAAATAAACAGGGCGGCGATCATTGCTAGAGATATGAACCAGACAGTACATTGTAAAATGGACCATGTTCTGGATTCAAGAGGGTTCAGCATAAATAGGACTCCGACATCATCATTTGTAAGTCGGACGTATCGTACCTACTGCTATTGCAATAAGCATTCTTGTTCACCCTATTCTTTTAGTATTAACCCGAATAACCACAACTCTGAGCATAGCACAGTAGGGTTACATTAAAACTGACCGCGGGTCAGGTTTTTTGTTGATCTAGCAAGGTCCCCAAGCAGCAATGATATCAAGCAAATCAGCCACATCTACGACGCCGTCACCATTAACATCACCTTCTCCAGAACCACCCCAATTGGCGATTGTGGCAAGTACATCTTCAACATCAATCATGCCATCGCTATTTGTATCAGCTGGGCAAGGATTCGATAGAGGTGTAATGTTCATATAACCATCCAGATAGATGCGATCGATGTCAACGTTTTGCCAACCAAATGGCCATCCAGTATCAACTTCTACGTCACCAAGAAAAACCTCTGTGACGTTGAATTGCCCAAACCCTTTACCATTTATTTGCATAAAAACATTTGCAGCAACATCTATTTCAGCATCACCATCAGCATCTGCTTCTAGTGCTTCGTCCATCATAACAATGGGGGTGGGTCCATTAACAAGACCGGTGCCAAAGAGAAATTCTGGATCAATATCACCAGTTACATCTGTTGGACCAATGATTTGTCCCAGAAAAACAATATCAACAGCGACGTATGTGATTTCGTATTGGTATTCGTACTGATCAGCGTTTGGATCAACAGATGTAGAACTAGTCCAATAGACATTGTTGCCATTCGTGTTCTCGCTGAATTCCCAGTGCGCGGTTTGAGCTACTGCTGGTATAGCGATAGTGAATGCGAGTAGGGTTGCAAGTTTCATGGTTCTCTCCTTGTGACTTATCTCTATTATTCCTGCTCGTAAGAGAAATGCAAGCGGATTCGAGAAGATTTCGGTATCTTGGTCGCATGGAGAAGAAAAACCCCCTAAAACTGCTCATCTTTGCCTGTTTTTTTGTTGTACTCAGCGGATGTCTTGAAAAAACGAAAGCTACTTCACTTGACCGTGTTGCGGTGGTTGGGGCAAGTGTTACGGCTGGCTGGGGAGTGCAAACTCCACCAATCAAAGGTGATTTTGGCGGGTACCCCATCAATATGCAACACATTATGGACGCGATGATTCTCGTTCCTCATGAAGAGGTTGCGTACCTTGGTAATGCAATGTTTTTTACTCGACCAGACAAGTTTGGGTTAGAACTCATTGAAGAGATTTCGAACTACGAACCAACACTTGTTGTTGCAGTTGATTATTTGTTTTGGTTCGCCTACGGAAATATAGATAGCCCAGAAAAACGGATTGAAAAATTTACGCGCGGTTTATCTTTACTTAACAACATCAATGCGCCCCTCATTGTTGGAAATATCCCTGATGTGCATAAAGCAATAGGAAAAATGTTATCCGCTTCACAAGTTCCAACTGTTGAAACAATTAATACCATGAATCGAATGCTTCGATCTTGGGCGTTGCTTCACCCAAACGCAACTGTTCTCGATGTGCATGGTTTGTACAAATCTCTTCTTAGTGATACAAAAATCACAATGAGCACATACACTTGGCCAGCCGGCAGTCAAGCAGATCTTCTTCAACCAGATTTGTTACATACAACTTTAGAAGGGACAGTTGCAGCAGCTTTAGCCGTTGCAGATATCAGCGAACTTGATGGTTTTGAAACGGATCCAAAAATAATTATGTTAGAAGCAGCAGCACTTGCACGCCAAGAAAAAAACTGACTTGGGGTCACCTACTCACTATTCAATTGAACGCGGTTCTACATCAACAGGTTCAGTTACAGGCAACTCCTTGCCGCCGGTTGAGTGCAATTCACTAAGCCGCTTCGCTCCAGGTTCAAGACGGCTTGTAAATGAACCAACAGCGTTGTTATATGACTCGGTTGCCTGCTGAAGGCGACTCCCAACTTTTGCAAGGTGTGTTTGAAATTTCGCCAACCGATCGTACAGTTCTTGTCCTGCTTTGGCGATTTCTTCAGCATTTTTAGCCATCGAATCTTGGCGCCAACCAAAAGCAGCTGCTTGTAAAAGGGCTACGAGGGTAGCGGGGGAGGTGAGCAACACTTTCTTAGAGAGCGCCTTGCTGTGTAGGTCGGGTGAACGTTCTAGTGCAGAAACAAGTGCAGACTCTACGTTCACAAACATCACAACAAAACTAGGAGCCCGATCAAATTGTTCCCAGTATGCTTTGTTAGCAAGTGAGTTGACATGTATTTCAAGCGCCTTGGCATGTTTATCAAGATGTTCTCCTGCTTTTTCAGGTTCCTCAATTGCGTTAAGGTAATGTTCGAGTGGTAGCTTTGAATCAACAACAAGGTGTCCACCGCCGGGCATGTTGATCACCATGTCGGGGCGAAGTGATTGTTCGCCTGTTGTCACAACTTGCTCATCAAAATCACATTTGTCTGCCATGCCAGCGAACTCAACAACGTTTCTAAGTCCTACTTCTCCCCAACGCCCACGGTGATCTGGGCGGCGAAGTGCAGTCTCTAACTTTGTTGTCTCTTCAATGATTTGTTTTGTTGCGCTTTCAAGTTCGGTGTATGCTTTGACTCTTTTTGTTTCAAGGTCTTGGACGGAGAGTTGCGTTTTTTGCAACATCTCTTTGAATGGTGCAAACTTCGTTTCAGCAAGTTGTAAAAAATTCTTCGAGTTTTGGTCAACTGTTTCTTGGCTGATTTTGGCGAATGCTTCGTTCATTCGCTCTCTCATCTCTGCGGCGTGCTTTTCTTGTGCTTCAAGTTGTGTTTGCAGCCGAACAAGTTCAAGATTCTCATCTCCACCTGATTTTCGTCCCAAAAATGCAAAAACAGCGATTCCGCCCAAAAAACAGCCAATCAATATACCCAGACCTAAAGAGAGATAATCCATGTACCAAACATCGTAGGTATATTTATCAAAATTTTCTTGCAATATTGCAGTTTTCCTTTGAAATAACTCTTTTTATGGGCTACATTGTGTGTACGGCTTTTTTAGAGAGAAGCCAGAAATGGAGAGAAGTTTGAAGAAAGCATTAGGAATTTTTGTATCAACCTTACTTGTAACATCTGTTGCAGTGGGCGATATCTACACCGATCCAACAGGTGATATTGCTACTGGTACTCCAAATCTTGACATCACAAGCGTTGAAATGACAACAAGTGGTTGGGATCTCCTTGTAACTATTACCGTCGCAGATTTAAATGCTGACTGGGGCAACTACATGGTATTTATGGATTACGGAGATAATTACATGGGGAACTCTGGTGCCCCTCAAAACAACAATCCTTGGGGAAGGAATGTAACTGGGTACGCTGGATTTGATTCATTTACTGGTATTTGGTTAAATGGAGGCGGTGGGCTCGAGCACTATGGATGGGATGGATCAGATTGGTATAACCAATATTCAGGCCCAGGCATTGATATAGATTGGGATAACAACTCAATTACATTCGGATATATGGATTTGGCGTACGCCCTTGCCAGCAATGGAGTAACAGAGATTGGTTTTGAAGTAGGAACAACAGGTGGCAACTGGGGCGACCCAGCAATCGACTTGCTCGGTGGAGAAGGTACGCAGGCGGGTTGGGGCGGCGTCTCTGTTATTACTGATTTGCAGTATTTCACTATACCAGCGCCAAGTGCACTTGCTCTCTTTGCAATGGCCGGCATTGGACGACGAAGACGATCGTAATTCACATGAATTGATTTTACCCAACACCCATCACTGCTTGGTGGGTGTTGTAGTTTTAGAAGGAAGAAAGAAATGAAAAACATCATCATTACAACATCATTGCTCACAATGTCATCAATCTGTGTCGCACAGCCTGTTATCGACGGTACTGTTGACGCAGCATACGGTGCGCCAAACGCTGTGCAAAACACACAAACAAGTTTTGGTAACTCCGATCTTGGCATGCCAGATTTTGCAAATGGTTCAGAAATTGATGCCGGTTACGCTGTTATTGACAGTGGCTACCTTTACATTATGTTTTCTGGAAACTTAGAAAGCACATTTAACAAAATAGACATCTTTATTGATGCGCGTAGTGGTGGACAAAATACATTACGTGCTGATAATCCAGACGTAGACTTCGATGGTTTGAATCGAATGGGTGATGATGGAACTGGAAACGGTTTAACATTCGACACGGGTTTTGATGCAGACATGTGGATAGGCATGACGTGCGGTGGCGATACTTTTGCTACTTACGCAAACTATGCCGAACTACACACAACAGGTGGTGGCTTTGGAACGTTCATTGGTGAAGGAACCTCTGGTGGCGACGGTGCAATCTATGGAAAAACAGGTATTATTCTAGCCATCGACAATTCGAATGTTGGCGGTGTTGGTTTCGGAGAAGGACTTGGTTGCGGCGAAGGTGTGACGACAGGAATCGAAGTTGCAATTCCCCTTTACTTACTAGATTGGGATGGCGAAGCGGGAGACATAACTTCTGCAAAAGTGTGCGCTTTCATCAACAATGGTGGACACGACCACATGTCAAACCAAGTCATTGGCGGGCTAAGCGGAAGCTCAAGCCTTGGCGACCCTCGAAATGTCAATTTTGATTTAATTGCAGGTGACCAATTCTTTACAATTGGTGGAACGGCAGACCCTTGCCCAGATCCAACAGGCGCTTGTTGTTTTGATACAGACTGCAGTGATTTGGCAGAAACAGATTGTTCTGCACTTGGCGGTGAATATCACGGTGACGGTTCATTCTGTAATACCGAACCATCTCCATGTGCACCAGAGCCATGCCAAGGAGATACTGATGGCGATGGCGATGTTGATGTTGAAGATCTCCTCACGGTGATTGGAAACTGGGGCTGTAGCCCGTAAGTGAGTACTTTGATTTCATGGTGGGTGAGTTCGTTTGCGCGAACTCCCCCGTTTTTTTGTAAATAGGCGATATTGAGGTAGTATGTAGTTATGCGTAGCAAAGGCAACAATTGGATGTTTGGAACTTCATTGTTTCTTACATTCGCAGTGTCTTTTGCTGAGGATCGGCTAGTTGATCCATCTGCGCATGCTGGCATGGGTGCAGTTCCTTACGGTGGAGCAGGATGCCAAGTTTGGCTTCAAGGGGAAACACAGTGGGCAAACTCTGGCACGATACATCCAGATCTTACGAATGCTTCTTCAGGAACAGTTAAATGGACTGTGCCTATCAGTTCAATAGGCGTTGCTCTTGGTGACACCATCCGGTTTGACATCGCAACGAGCGGTAGTGGACTTACCGATCCTGGTGTCGATCATCTCAGCCGATCTGATCAAGCGACCGATGGCTGGGACACACCATCTTCTTCTGGCACATTTTTAGAATATGAACTTTCTGGTACTTCTGGAAGTTCTGCGTACCCCGATACTGTTGGTGATGTTTTCGATTTTGTCAATTTAGATATCAAGTGGGCTGTTGTTTCACATGATGCTTTGAACTTGCATTTCAAAGTCAATGTTGATGATGATCTTACTTTGACTGACTGGACAAACTTCATGTTCTTTCTTGACACAAAAGATGGCGGCACTTCCGACAACCCTTGGGGACGACCCATAGATTTTGGCGGTGAAGAAATAGATGTCTTCTTAGGCAGTTGGGTAAATAACGCTTCTTCTGGTGTGAGTTTTAGAACGTGGGCGCCTAATGCAAGCGCGGTTGCCGTTGTTGGTGATTTCAACGATTGGTCCATGTGGTCAACGATGCTTGCCTCAGAAGGCGATGGCAAATGGTCAGTTGATCTTTCGTATGCGTCTATTGGTGACGAATATCAATTTGTCATGATCAACAATGGAGTGCAGTACTGGCGAAACGACGCTCACGCTAAAAATTTGACAAACTCAATTGGTAATAGTGTCGTGTACGACCCCGATGCTTATTTATGGAGCACAACTGATTTTACGCCTCCTTCATGGAATGAAATGATTGTGTACGAAATGCATATCGGTACGTTTGCCGGTGGTTTTTTGCACGCTGCGAACAAACTTGATTATCTTGTTGACCTTGGTGTAAATGCAATTGAACTTATGCCAGTCTGGGAATTTGCTGGCGATTTGTCTTGGGGTTACAACGCCGCGCACCCGTTTGCTGTCGAAAGCAGTTACGGTTCTCCCAACGACCTAAAGCGTTTTATTGATGAAGCACATGAGCGTGGGATTGCTGTGTTGCTTGATGTTATTTATAACCATTGGGGTCCAAGTGATATGGACCTGTGGCAGTATGATGGTTGGAGTGAAAATGATTTGGGGGGGATTTATTTTTACAACGACGATCGCGCATGGACACCGTGGGGTGACACAAGACCAAATTACAGTGTGAATGAAGTTCGTACGTACATTCGGGATAGCGCGATCTACTGGCTGGAAGAATATCGATTTGATGGACTTCGTATTGATGGCACCAAATGGATTCGCGCAACAGACGATGGCGGAACAGAAATTCCTGAAGGTTGGACTCTCCTGCAATGGATAAATGATGAAATTGATTCTCACGATTCTGGCAAACTAATTATTTGCGAGGATTTGGCGGGTAATGATTGGATGACAAAGACCACGGGCGAAGGTGGTGCTGGTTTTGATTCACAGTGGGATGTCAATTGGATTCATCCAATTCGACACCTCATTGAAACCCCGAACGACAATGATCGTTCCATGTGGGCAGCACGCGATTTGGTCATGGCTGTTTACAACGGTGATCAAACAGATCGTGTGATTTATACTGAATCACATGACGAAGTAGCGAATGGCAGTTCGCGTGTTCCCGAAGAAATAGCACCAGGTGATGCAGGTAATTGGTTTGCTAGAAAACGCTCAACTCTCGGAGCGGGTCTAGTCTTGACCTCTTCTGGCATTCCAATGTTATTTCAAGGGCAAGAATTTCTTGAAGATGGATATTTTGACGATGACGACCCACTTGATTGGAGCAAGACGACAACTTATGAAGGAATTTTGGAGGTATACACCGATTTAATCTCGCTTCGCCTCAATAAAAACGGCAATACGGGTGGTCTTTCGGGGGATTCAACAAATGTTCATCATATTAATGACACAGCGAAGGTTCTTGCGTATCATCGATGGGGGGCTGGTGGTATTGGAGACGATGTCGTTGTTGCTATGAATTTTACTGTTGATCCAAGAGAATCGTACCGAATTGGTTTCCCTTATGAAGGAGAGTGGTATCTAGTGTTTAATTCTGATGAAACAAAATATTCAGACGATTATGAAAACATCGGACATGATGTTACTTCTGTTAACTTTAGTTTTGACGGTTTGCCCTACAGTGGATTATTAGACATTGCCCCTTATTCTGTACAGATATTTTCCCAAATTCCAAATCCAATTGACTCTTGCCCGGAAGATATAACCGGTGATGGCTATGTTTCTGTCGATGACTTGCTTACAATGATCAGTGGTTGGGGTACGCCCGATTGGGACGTTACTGGTGATGGCACCACTGATGTTTCAGATATTCTTGCTGTCATTGGAGCTTTTGGACCATGTCCATAACAAAACAAACGAAACACGGTTTTACACTCATTGAATTGCTTGTCGTGATTGCGATCATTGGCATATTGATGTCGCTTGCAGTAACGGGCATCGGATTAATGTTGACACGAACCAAAGCAACAAAAGATTTAACAAATCACAAAGCGATTTCTGCTGCGAGTTGGACACATTCACTCGATAATAATGGTCGACTGCTAAGCCCACGAACACAAATACATGATGATACAAACGATGCGTTTGACTCATCTGCAGACCAAATCTCGCGATTTTGGGTGAAGAGCTATGACGATACGGACGCAACTCGATTGGAATATGCAGATGGACCAGAACTTGCCCTTGCACTTGAAGATGGTGCTGCGTTTCAATATCTAGGAAACATTAATTCGTACAAATCACCGCTTGATCCGACTGCCCGTCTACGAAGTTATTCATTGAATGCTTTTGTAGGTGTTGAATATGGCATTGATGATGCTCCTGGTACATTTGACATTCCCGGCTTAAGTGAATTCTTCATTCCTACGATGACTGCTTCCCAAATTCCACAACCTTCAGACACTATTGCGAGCATTTCAGAA
The DNA here is from genome assembly GCA_018656645.1 of Phycisphaerae bacterium. Lineage (GTDB taxonomy): Bacteria > Planctomycetota > Phycisphaerae > Phycisphaerales > SM1A02. Next base: position 1,099 of record JABHZL010000067.1, on the reverse strand, counting down.
GATGATCGCCGCACTGGTGGACCAAATTGGAACGGTTGGTTGTTACATCCAAAAAACGACATGCCATTTCTTGTGTGGTATGACATCCCAGCATTTTGGGTACCCAACGAAGTTGGTACGTCAAATGTTGATGGTTCAATTCAAACGATTAAGTTGACAACACAAGGTCTTAAAGATCGCTGGGAAGAAATTATTGCAGATCCTCAAAACACAGGTTTTAATAAATGGAATGATACGGGTCGTACAAGCGAAGACGATTACAACCGTTTTCGCAAAAAGTTATTGCCCGGACGTATTGGTTCAATTTTAGATGATTAACTTTTCGACACCGATCGAATAGTACAGGAATGCCGCAATACGTATTATTTAGTGTGATACTTATCTAAAAATGATTGAAAGTCACTTGATTTTGTTCTTGCCTCTATAGAAAGTTTCTTCATCAATGCAGTTTGTTCTGGAAACGTATCAGCAACATTTACAGATTCACTTTCATCCTTATCTAACTGATATAAGTGTGTGTCGACACCTTCTTTTGTATTGAATTGCAACAACTTCCAATTCCCCAATCGAAACGCCTGTGATTTTCCAAACTCCCAGTACAAGCCGCGTTCTGGAATTTCACTTTGATCAGTCAAGCTTGGCAGTAAGTTTATGCCGTCAGTTTCTTTTACTTCTTGATCTGCAACAGCCAAAAGGGTGGGGTACCAATCCCAAAAGGCGGATGGCGTTTGGGTTTCAGAGTTTGGTTGTATATGTTCAGGCCACCACACAACCGTTGGAACGCGTATGCCACCTTCCCAAAGTTGTGCCTTTCTTCCATGCAAGCCACCTTTACTTCCAAAAAAGTCCATGTCAACTCCGCCCACCCAACTTGGTCCGTTGTCAGAGGTCACAACAATAATTGTGTTATCTGCGACGTTATTGTCTTTGAGCGCTTTGACAATTGCACCAACCTCAGCGTCAAACCTTGTAATCATTGCAGCGTATGCAGCGCGGGGGCGAGGGTGTGGCAAATATCCCTTGTCACCAAGGTATGGTTTTGTATCCCACGACTCTGGATATACATCAAGTTCCTCATCTGGAATTTGTAGCGCAAGGT
>JABHZL010000118.1 GCA_018656645.1 Phycisphaerae bacterium | reverse complement strand
CGTGAAGTAGCAGGTACTGCAGATATTGTTGGTGGTCTTCCACGAGTAACTGAAATTTTCGAAGCTCGGGTTCCAAAAGAACCAGCAATTCTTGCTCAAATCACAGGTAAAGTTGAATTGCAAGCAGATCGCAAACGAGGCAAGATGGTACTGCACGTCATTCCCGATAACGGCGACCCTGTCGAACATCTAGTCCCGCAAGGCAAACACCTCCTCGTTCATACAGGCGATCTTGTCCAAGCAGGTGACACGTTGACTGAAGGTCCTCGCGATCCGAACAATATTCTTGACATTAATGGTGAAGAAGAGTTGTACACCTACCTTATCTCTGAAGTTCAAAATGTCTACCGAGCACAGGGTGTGCCTGTTTCTGACAAGCACATCGAAGTTATTCTTTCACGCATGCTCAGCAAAGTGCAAGTTGAAAAAGCTGGCGATACAGACCTCTTACCTCTAGACATTATCGAGCGATACAAATTCCGTAATGCCAACAAAGAAATTGATGGCTCCTTGCTCATTAAAGAATCTGGTGACACTGACTTCATGGTTGGTGATCTTGTACCAAAAGCAGATATCAAAGAAGCAAATGCTGTTGCAGATGCAGAAGGCAAAACTGGAGCAAAGACATCGAGACCAAAGAAGGCAACTGGTAAGCCACTCCTTCTTGGGATCACCAAAGCTGCACTTCAATCTGAATCTTTCCTTTCAGGCGCATCCTTCCAAGAAACGACCAAGGTGCTCACCGAGGCATCACTCCGCGGTGCTGTTGATACGCTCAATGGTCTGAAGGAAAATGTCCTTCTTGGTCACCTCGTCCCTGCAGGTACTGGTTTTGATGCGTATGACACCATGAAGGTGGAACATCTTGCTGAACCCCCTGCAATCGAGGAAGATGAAGAAGCCAATATGATGCAAGATGCAATCGAAAAGGCTGAAGCACTTGGCGCCCAACGAGGCGGACCTACCGTCCAAGTTGAGACTCCCCCATCAAGCGTTGAGGTCACGAAGGCGTAGAGATACATTCCTCTTATTTTTGATCAAGCCCCCCACAATTGGGGGGCTTGTTTTTTGGGGATATATATAATTCAAATTTTCCTCAAATGCTTTTTTTTGGTCAAAATCGCAAAAAAAGACATACACTTATCAGACGCAGGGAGTATCATCAGTTACATATGTACGTGGTTCTAGGGCTCCCACTCACAACCACCTGCCCATTTCTGTTTGGCCTCTTTTTTTGGCCATCTCAAACTACAAAACCCCTTCTGGGGTATGGACTTAAGGCTGTTCTAAAAAATCAAGAGTACGCAAGATTTGAAGAAATACAGCCACATTTCAGAGAGACTTTTCTCAACTCACACGGCACGCACCGAAGGCAAGTTTATGTATCAAAGAAACATCACTCCAAAAAAATCTACGTTCAAATCACTTATCGCGATTACCGCATTTGCTTGCACAATCTTCGCTGGATCACTCACTGCAGAAATAGTTCGATCAGAGCAGGTAAAACGAGGGATCGATCCATTGATTCTCTCGATTGTTGATGGATTTGAAAGTGGAAAGTTAATTACTGCTAAGGAATACACCTCGCCTCGCACATTAAAGCCTCGTGCAAAAGATCGTAAGGAACGAGTCTCGATCACTGATCGCTCACGCTTGATGGTGAAATTCGCAGACGAATTGAAAGTCCGTGTTGCAAGTAATGGAGAACTCGTTTCAAGAACCAACAAATCTATTGACACAGTTATTGATGCAGCGCTTGCACTTGGTGTCACAATCTCTCCTGCTGCTGAGGTAGAAGAGGCTAAAGTAAATGATCTCATAGCCCGCGCAGAAGCACGAAGCGGTAAACAAATGCCAGATATTGGTGGCGTGTTCTGGATTGACGGTCCACTTACTTCAGTCAGAGCTGCAGCAGACGTTTTTTACATCATGCCAGAAGTTGAGTGGCTTAATGCACCAAAAATTCATCCGTCTGACTCGCCATATCGTGGTGAAAAATTATCAAACAAGACTGGGCGAGCATTTAATCACCCGAGCAAAAATACATCTGCAAGACGGTCAACTAAAATGAACGGTGCTTGCATGTTCCGGGCAGGAATGTGTCAAGAATCTGTTTCTCCTGAAACTTGTGAAGATCTCGGAGGAACATTTTTGGGTCGTGGATCCGTCTGCAAAAGTAATTCAAACGAAAATGCAAATAGGGGCGCTGGCACTGCTTGTTGTACTTTAGGTGGTTGCATAGATACTAACTTCGCTAATTGCATGACCGCAAATGGCATTTGGTATGGAACTGATGGTGACACATGTGCAGATCTAGCGGGTGACTGCCCTCCAGATTTCACTGCTTATGATGCATGCGGTACCCTTGGTGATTTAGCTTCCTACTTCACCGGTGACTGCTATATCGATCAAACACTTGAATTCGTTTCAGTAAATCGACCAATGAACGCTGCAGGCTGTCTTGATACAACTGCTGCTGGCTTCCCAAATCCTCAAGAAGGATTCATTGATGAAGATCAAAATTGTTGTGGAGATATTTCAGCCGCTGTCCCTACTTGTGGAACGGAAGTTTGGGATGCAGTCTGCGCTTCTTATGCAAACTCAGGTGATTACTGTTTCTTAAATAACAAAAATTGCGAAAGCCCATTTGGACCAAATCAACGTGGTAATCGGCAACCTATAATGCAGTTTGCAAATGACTGTCCTGATGGTTTTGATACGGGCTGCTGGCCTTTTAACCCAGCAATTCCTTTCTTTACGCCAGAAGCAACAACCCCCGACTTCTTCAAAATGGGATTGCAAGCATGGGCAACTGATGAGACTATCAACTATAACGACTGGGGGCTCAGTTCAACCAACGCGTTGCCTCAATTACTTCCATACCCAATGGGTGGCGGCGTCATCGGCGATGTAAGTTACCTCATGGACGGTTGGCTCCCTGCTCTTGGTAATTTACTAAGTCCAACAACTGGAGTCGCAACAGGTACTGGTGTCATTGGCGGAATTACTCAAACTATGTGGGACGGTGAAGGGCTAAACCTCAATCCAATTAATCCAGACGCTGATCCAGGGGGCATGAATGCTCCTGATGCTTATTCGGGGTTGTACGGCTTAGGGGAATGGCACGAGATCCTAAATGAAGGGCCAAATGGTACTTATGGTGCAGGAGTGAAAGTTGCTGTTCTTGACTTTGCAGCTGATATCCAGCAATACACAGTGACACATAACGGCACAACGACTATTTACGGTGCTGAACATGAAGAACTCATCGGTGTCAAAGTAGAAGGTATAGAGACTGGCCATGATCAGATTCACATGTACTTTGACCCTACCGCACCCTTCGCATATTCAAGGCACCATGGAGATGCAATTTTAGGCGTCATGGCTGCAGATTGGGATCCGGATGATCCTGACAGCAATGTTGGAATTAGGGGCCTTGTTCCAGAGGCAGATTTTTCATTTTTTCCTCTTGTTGGAGCAATCATAGACGAGGAAGGACAGGTACATGGTGAAGGACGCTCTGCAACAGCGTGGATTAATGCCATGCTTACGCTTGATCCAGGTGACGTTATCGCTGCGACATCCAATCCTCAAGGCGGACAAGGAGGGGGTCTCAACAATATCGAT
>JABHZL010000070.1 GCA_018656645.1 Phycisphaerae bacterium | reverse complement strand
TCTGCATTCCCAAATTCAAACGAGTAATACATTTCTGGTTGCGGAAGATCCATATAGTCGTAGTAGTGCTGTGCATCCTGCTCGTGGTTTCCCAAAACTGGCATAAATGGAACTCGGCCAATTAGTGGCTGCATAGAGGGGAAAAAGTGACCCGTCCAATCTGCTTTAACGGTCCCAGTACTTACAAGATCTCCCGCATGAACTACTAAATTCGGACGATGCATATATGCTAGATCTGCAACGCGTTTCACAACATCCGCTTGGGATTGAGTGTCGCCAATGGCAACGAATGTGAAGGAGTCGTTCTCACCCGGAGCCGTTCTAAAGGAGAGCTTCTGAATGTCAATAGTTTTGCCTTTTGAATCTGTCGCACTAACAGCATAGAAGTATTTTTGATTCTCCTCTAAATTATTTAAACGGAACTGATGGAAACGTTTTTTCTCAGTGGAACCCATACTGAATCTTGCAACACCATCTTCGCTATGACAACTTACCTCTGCGGTCGTCGGCACTGTTGTTTCAAATGACACGCTCATTTCGTTAGTTGTTGGCCAATTGAGATATGGTTCAACCTTCCAATCTAACGTCGTGTCTGTCCAAGAATCCAAAGCGGATAGTTCTTTTCGTTTTTCATACATATCCCCTACTTCCAAAGCATTCATTACTTTTGAATCTATTGAAATCATTAGCAATCGCCCATCATGTGGGTGATTTTCATTGTCATCAACATAGCCACCTAATACAAATTCAGAAGATTCGTTGTACAAGATATTCCCAGACTGTTCAGATGTTTCATTACTTAGAATGCCATCAACATATAGTCGTAATTTTTTGCCATCGTATGTTGCTACAACATGGTGCCAGAGACCTAATTCATATGCATGATCCCCTGAATCCAAATATGTCAATAAGCCATCGCCATCATTAGCCCCAACTGTGGAAAGTCCAAAGGTAAACTGAGTCTCGTTGTATCCTAGGACCCAGCCATATTCGACTTGATCATTATCTTGCACACATCCAACTATACCGCCCCATCGTTTTGGTTCTTCTATTGAAACCCATGCGCTGATCGTAAAGTGTTCGACAGGTAGACTCTCTTTTGAGTCAATGGTTAAAGGCATGCATTTTGAATTACAAATTAAGCCGTAACCAACATCAGATTCCGCAAACTTTGCATTTTGAATTTTGTGCTCGGCAATAATCTCAGAGTTGAAATTCCAAACATGCCCACCATTCATAAAAAGAAGTAAACAAAAATAGAAAACGTATGAAATCATAAATGCTCCTTGAGTGCTTATTATGCACTATATTCAATTGTATTATTGGTATGTTTGCATATCCTCAGCGAAAATAATTTCACCTGAGTAAATTTCTCTCATCTTGCTTATCGTTTCTGACTCTGCAACGGTTCCTGGCCTGAAATGCGTTAGCACTAACTTTTTGGCGCCACTTTGTTCTGCCATGCGAGCAACATCTTCTAAAGGTGCGTGGGCTGTTTTTGTATTCTTGCCACGCTGCTTACGAGATTCACGTGATTTGCCTGCTCTATTATTTCTTGATGACCCTTGTCCAATTCCACTTCTTTTGGGAGTACTCGAATCACTGTAAATGACTCCGCCCGAATCCATCACTAAAAGATCCGTGTCTTTTGCTAATGCAATTAAGTTATCACTGTAACGCAAGTCTCCTGAAACAACTACAGATTTGCCATTTGCTTCAAAACGATATGCAAAAGTTGTAATAGTGTGGTTTACTTCTGCAAAAGTCACACTCATTTTTCCAATCTGAAGTGGCTTTTTATAAGGCAGTTCAATAACTTCTGGCCGATTCAACTGTTTGCCAGTTTTTCCAAGATTAGTTGAACGATACTCAAGATCTTCCGCATAAAAATCCCACAAAAAGTCGCAAAGTTTTTTAGTACCTGTTGGCCCTATAATCGGACTATCATTTCCCCGCAACCAAGCCATTGGCAAGATTGTCATTGCATCGTCATTGTGGTCACGGTGGTGATGCGTGAAACAGAAAGCCGTAAATTCTTTTAGCCGTATGCCATTCAAATTAAGTTGTCTTGATGTTCCTTCGCCCATGTCAACAAGTACTTTTTCATCGTCTAACTGAACAATTGTGCATGGGCTTGAGCGATCTGGATTAAACAATGGCGAACCCGTTCCAACGGTAACAACGGACAGTTCATTACTTTTTTTGTTGTAGTACGGTTTTCACGTGCATTCTGATTACGTATATTTTCCCTAGAAGTGGGTTTCGTATTATCTTTCCTAGTAGAACTCGTACTATTAGTGTTGGACTGGGAAATGTCAAAGTCTTCTGTATCCCCAACTTGCGTAACGTCTCCGCCTCGCACACACCGTACGTAATTAAAGATTCGAATCTCGTCTGACTGGGGGCCTAGACCATTTGGCCAACGGCTTGGGTCGCCTTCTTTCGGATCACTACGAACGGCCCCTGCACCGTGGGCGTTTATTTGCTTTCCCCTGCGTTCCCGTGCCGAGAACGACTGGCCAAAACAAACATAATAGGCAAATTGATTTTCTATATGTGTTGTGCTTGACCAACACCAACTTTCGTCAGTACTCAGTTTAAAGATAGGATCAATTGCAGGACCACGCATACTCTTTTCACTAGCATCTGGCGCTCTACTGTAATCAACAATCGATTGAAGTTCCTTGACACTTGGAAGTCGCCAATCATCCTCGCCGGCTAGCGTAAGATTTTCAGCGTATGCAAGAGCGTCCTTCCAATCCATGCCTTTAGCGCTATCTGCAGTTTGCCATATAAGCCCAGTTGCTTTATCAGTTATTGTGCCATCCTGATTGTCTTTGAAATTATTGTTACCGTAATCAGGATTGCCTCGAACACAACGAACGTAACGTGTTGCATTAAGTGGATAACTTTTTATACGACCATCAGCAAAGTTGAAACCAAAGGCGCTTTTGTCACGCCCCATGGTCATGCCTAAGTACCGAGTAGATGAGGCATATTGCCCATCCATGTTTCGCTGTCCTGGACTACCAGATGAACCGACGTCTGAATTTGGATACGCAAAATCAAAGTACTCAGTGTTAATGTATGGAGTTCTTGTTTTCATGTTACCTCGAAAATCAGCAATAGAAAATAATTCTGTTATGGATGGCAAGCGCCAGTCATTGTGTCCAGCAAGTTCAAGTTTATCTGCATACTTCTCTGCATCATTCTGATTACGCTTTACAAAATCGGGCTTCTTTTGCCAAATTAATCCACTTACTACATCGGTAACGGTTCCATTGTTATTGTCCTTGTATTGTGGTGGATTAATTTCATACTGACCATCTTGCCCATACCAAGTTTCGCTCGATTTAGGATGTTCAATTTCTCTGCCATTACCGTATGTATTTATCTGCCCAGTATCTGGAATGGTGAACGTTGCTGTTGTACTTTGCGCAATGGCTAGTTGGCTGCTTGCACTAACAAAGGCAACGCAAACTGAGTGAATAATCAAACGATACATATCTATGCTCCAAATTGAGTGAACTAGGCGAAAAGAGGCTTTTTGACAAGCCATATTATTTATAAAACTAATACTCTAAACTATTATTGCCGTTTTTACCCGCGATTTGGCTCAGTGACAAGTTTATACCAATACACATAGTTGAAAATGCGTTAAATAGACATAAAGCAGTAATTACATAATTTAATTGCACAATTTAATTTTGAATTTATATTATAAAGAGTATAATCTAATATATAGATGAGAACTGTTTTAATATTATTATTAGCCCTTGCGATGTCGCAACTTACGCACGCTCAATGGGACGACCAAACGCCGCCTAATGAAGTTCCCGTCTACCTTCCGCCAGACTACGATCCTGCAGAACAATTCCCACTTATCATTTTTTTACATGGCTACGTGCCATTAACAACTGCGTGGTATGACATTTTGCTTCCATTGCAAGAAGACGCCAACAACCACGGGTACATCTTTGCAAAACCTAATGGTAGTCAAGACGCAATTGGAGAATTTTATTGGAATGCTACAGATGCTTGTTGCGATATGTGGGACAACAACCCTGACCATGTAGGGTACTTGCTTGCACTCGTTGACTCCATTCAAACACAGTACAACATAGATCCACAACGCATTCATCTCATTGGACATTCTAATGGTGGGTTCATGTGCCATCGTATGGCATGTGAAGCGCCAGAAACATTTGCTTCGGTTGTAAGTATTGCAGGAGCTATGTGGAACGATCCAGGAAATTGTCAGCCAGAGGCACCAATCCATGTCCTAAATATCCATGGCACATTAGACCCAATTATTTTTTGGTTAGGTGGATATATAGGATTCACTCCCTACCCAGGCGTGAATACTTCCACGGAATATTGGGCAGCACATAATGGTTGTTCGACGAGTGCAACAAATGGGGGAAGTTTCAATTTTGATTGGTTCATCTTCTTCGATGAAACAACACGCTGGGTATATGAAGGCTGTGATGATTCATCGGCAGGATCTACGGAGTTGTGGGAAGTCACCGCCGCTGGACATTTTCCGTCTATATCTCAAGAAGGCATTGCCACGTTATTTAACTATCTTGATACACATCTAAACCAATTGCCAACTTGCTCTGCTGATATAAACAACGACCAACATGTAAATATCTCGGATATCTTGTTTATACTCGGTGAGTGGGGACAAACCAACTCCCCTGCTGACATCAACGATGACAGCATCGTAGATATCTCTGACCTCCTCATCGTCATCGGCAGTTGGGGACCGTGCAACTAAAGACAACTTTTGGGAAGGGGGTAACTGTCAACAATAGTGACAACACTTTCATGTCAGATGTGCTCTATTTGTGCTGTTGTTACAAGCAATGACCAAGTACGCAGCGAGCCATGCAAATACAAGATAAAGAGGCATTTCAATCCACATCCACGTCGGTAATGGGATGCTTTGCATATTAATGTAGCCACCAATGAGTGACAGAACACCAATGATCATCGCAACTGTTGTACGCCTTTTCTTACTAATTTTTGCAGCAACAAGACCACCAAAGAATGCTTGACTCACGTGGGCTACAAGAACAATCAACAATGCTGTGAGCGGAAGCGTTTCGATGTACGCAGCAAATCCTTCCTTATTATTAAACGTAACACCATCGGGCATTGGATACAGTGAGACATTCAAAAAAACGAATGCCATGTTTGCAGCCATTCCTACAATCCAACCAACTAATACTGCAATAATATCTCGCACTTTTTGTACTCCCTTGATTCATATTATATCTGAACCATAAGAAAAACGCCCTTTCCTGAGAAAGGACGTTTCATAAAGCGGTGGGGATGGGATTCGAACCCATGAAGAGGCGAACCCCTTACCGGTTTTCAAGACCGGCGCCTTCAACCGCTCGGCCACCCCACCATAGGGTCTAGATTTGCGGTTCTAGAAGTGGAATTGTACTACCATAACGTCAGAATGCGAACCCAAACTTTTATCTTCTTGGCAATTTGTGCTCTTGTTGGAGGGTGCACAAGTTATCACCCAGTTACGGTTTCTGTGAAAAACACAAATGGCTCTCAGATCTCTAACGCCTCAGTACAAATCGCGCCGCTTTATTTTTACAACCCTTCAGATAAAAACTTCCTTTTTATAGGAGAGTACGACATCCTTGAGCCATTTCCTGGCAAAGGCGCATCTGGAATTACAGACCAAAACGGCGAAGTCACGCTTGAAATCGTAGAAGGAAACCCAAGTTCATTGATCGTTCTCGCCCCGAACCATCAACGCTGGCGGGGTCAAGTTTCCATCACAACCCAAAATACCGTTGAAGTGATTCCACCAAACATCGACAAAAGCGATTTGATTGTCACAGTCCAATAAACAAATCCGCAACGTACCTAGTACTTGCGGTTACACCCCGCTACTCGTGGGGATATTTATTTTGGTTTGAAAATGCGGAACAACTTCTTCAATGGATCATAGAATTCATCAACAACACGTTCCTTGAGCGGAATAATTGCATTGTCGGTAATCGTAATATGTTCTGGACAAACCTTCGTACAACACTTCGTAATATTACAGTAACCAATCCCTTGCTCGTCCTTTAAATCTAAAGTTCTATTTTCTTCGTCTAATGGATGCATTTCAAAGGCAGCGGTTTTTACTAAAAATGCAGGGCCAATATATTCAGCATGGTCGTGATGGTCACGCAATACATGGCAGACATTTTGACAAAGATAACATTCGATGCACTTGCGAAATTCTTGTGCGCGTTCGACATCTTCCTGTTGCATTCGCCATGTTCCATCTGGAGCATCTGGTTTACATGGTTTAAATGGCTTTATCGATTTCTTCGCTTCGTAATTCCATGAAACATCTGTCACGAGGTCCTTCATAAGTGGAAAGGCTTTCATCGGCTCAATAATTATTGGATTATCAAGATCGAGCGATGATAGACGTGTCATGCACATAAGTTTTGGCATGCCGTTTATTTCTGCTGAACATGAACCGCACTTTCCAGCTTTGCAATTCCAGCGAACGGCAAGGTCAGATGCATCATCTGACTGGATTGCGTGAATAGCATCAAGCACAACCATGCCTTCGCTAACTTCTGTTTGGTACTCTTCAAAGTGCCCTTCGTCCCCTTCGCCACGCCAAATTTTAAATGTGACTTGTCCCATTATTTATACTCCTCAATAATGGCACGCATTTCGTCACTCTGTGGAATAACAGGCACACGTTCAACTTCCATCGAACCATCGTTCTTCCTTCGAACAACAGTGTTGTAGGTACTGCCCTCTTCAGTTTTTTCTGGGAAGTCAGAACGGAAGTGACCGCCGCGACTTTCAGTTCGCTGCATCGCAGAATAACAAAGTGCTTCTGAAACAACAAGGAGATTATGTAAATCCAACGCTGTATGCCAACCTGGATTGTATTCTCGGTTGCCGGGGGCATATGCTGTTGTTGAACGAACTGCATATTCTCCGATTCGAACGATCGCTGTTTTTAACTCTTCATCACACCGCGAAATACCCGCAAGATCTTGCATTGTTTCTTGCAAATCTTCTTGGATCTTATAAGGATTTTCGCCCTCGGTACGATCGACAGGAAGGAGCGATTCCGTAACAAGTGCATTCACTTCATTTGTGCCTATGTTGCCATATTCACATTCACTTGCAAATTTAGAAGCAAACTCACCCGCTCGCTTGCCAAAGACAAGTAAGTCTGAAAGTGAATTACCACCAAGACGGTTTGCGCCGTGTAAACCTGCTGCACATTCACCGCAAGCAAACAAACCTTTAACCGTTGACATTTGTGATTCCGCATTCACTCGGATGCCACCCATAACATAATGTGTGGTTGGACCCACTTCCATCGGATCTTTTGTAATGTCAACCTCTGCAAGTTCCATGAACTGGTGGTACATGCTTGGAAGTTTCTTTTTGATATGCGTTTCGGAATCTTTAATGTGTTCCTTAATCCACGCGATATTCAAGAATGCACCGCCGTGTGGGCTTCCCCTGCCCGCTTTGACTTCTTTGACAATTTTACGTGCGACATGATCTCGTGTTAATAATTCTGGTGGACGATTTGCCTCTTTGTCACCCGTGACATATTTCCAACCCTCTTCTTCATTGTCTGCAGTAGATGAAACATAAAGCGGGGGCACATCTTCAAACATGAATCGCTTGCCTTCGCTGTTAGTAAGAATGCCACCTTCTCCTCGAACGCCTTCGGTGACAAGAATGCCACGAACACTTGGCGGCCACACCATTCCTGTTGGATGGAATTGAACAAACTCCATGTCAATCAGATCAGCACCAGCATCATAAGCAAGGGCGTGCCCATCGCCAGTGTATTCCCAACTGTTACTCGTTACTTTGAATGCACGACCAATGCCGCCAGTTGCGATAACAATCGCTTTAGCTTTGTAGAGCATAAAGCGACCTTTTTCACGTTCATATCCAAATGCAGCAACAACTCGATCACCATCTTTCAAAAGGTTCGTCACGGTCACTTCCATGTGGAAGTCAATCCCTTGGTGAATACCGTGATCTTGCAAGGTGCGAATCATTTCTAAACCAGTGCGATCACCAACATGTGCAAGCCGAGGATATTTATGTCCACCGAAATTTCTTTGTAATATTTTGCCCTCTTTTGTACGATCAAAAAGAGCGCCCCACGCTTCAAGTTCAAGTACTCGCTCACCTGCTTCCCTGGCATGAATTTCTGCCATTTCGCAATTATTAAGGTATTGACCACCACGCATGGTGTCAGCAAAGTGCACTTTCCAATTGTCACGATCATCAACATTGCCCATTGAAGCAGCCATGCCACCTTCAGCCATCACAGTGTGCGCCTTACCCAGAAGGGATTTGCATACAACGCCCACGCTTGCACCAGTGCTTGAAGCTTCAATTGCAGCACGGAGTCCCGCACCGCCCGCACCTATGATCAGTACATCGTACTCATGTGTTTTAAAACGCTCTGTCAAAAGATTCTCCAATCCGTCCACGAACCAGTTGCACACATTCGTACATAAAAGTCCGTAAACCCTACCCAAAAAAGGCTCAACCACGCAAAGAGCATGTGCCGTTTGTTTAAGCAAGTGACGCACTCATACGCTTTTTTATGTGCTGGTTTATCAGATATTGTTTTGAATTTTCCGCCAACCATATGTCGCAACACATGACAACCAAATGTGTAACCGCTGAGTAGGAAAACATTAATTGTTAAAACAATTGATCCAACGCCTATGCCAAAATGTTCGACGCCACTTGCATCTTCAAACCACATTGCTTTCCAAGCATCCCAAGCTAGAAGTACGATAAATCCAAGAGCAATGTAGAGAAAGTATCTGTGAATGTTTTGAAGGATCAATGGAAGCGAATTTTCGCCACGATAACACGAACGTGCTTTTGGTTCGCCCACTGAACAGTTCGATGGATCTGCCCAAAACGCTTTGTAGTAGGCACCGCGGTAGTAGTAGCAAGTGAAACGAAAACCACCCGGCGCCCACAAAATTAAAAGTGCAGGTGAAAATGGTAACCACGCAGGCCAAATTTCTGGCTTGGGTCCAAAAATGGCGTGGCCAGAATCGCCAAAAATTTCAGGTGAATAGAATGGAGAAAGATAATCAGCGCCGCCACCTGTAAATAAGTAATCTGTTCCCTGAAATGCTGCCCATGTCGAATAGACGATAAACGCCGAAAGCCCTAGAAAAACAACAATTGGTTGTAACCACCAAGCGTCTTGCCTATTTGATTCGCCAAATTTTCGAGGTTGCGGTAATGGAACAGGTGTTTGCAGCATGTAGTTTTCTCGTAAGAAGTGGAGCAGTTTAGCACATTAAGGGGGCTTACAGTGGTTAAATAAGTCCTAGCGATACGATCGTGGTGTCGTCGTCGAGTTCTGGGTGGCCAGCCCATTTGATTACTGCCTGAAGGAGACGCTTGACATCCTCTTCCGCAGATGGGGATTCGGCCACAAGATCGTAGACTCGCTCAACCCCATATTGCTCTTCACCCTTGGTCTGCTGTTCTGGAATACCGTCGCTGAAGATAATGATGCGGTCACCCGGTTCAACAAGCAAAGTCGCATTCCTATATTCAGAAGTTGCGTCGATACCAACAAGGAAGCCATCAGGCGAGGGCGGTGCTTCTGCAGTTCCGTTGGCTCGTCGGATCGCCCAGTGTCCATGCCCTGCATCTACATACGTGAGTTCTTTCATTTCCGCATCGAAAACACCAACCCACAATGTCAAAAACTTATTCATTGCAGAACGTCTTGCTATGAACGCATTCACTGCTGCCACTGCTTCGGCGGGATCACTCCCCTTTATGATCCTAGAGTGCAAATACGACTGACTCGCCGCCATCATGATTGCTGCGCCGGCGCCTTTGCCACTGACGTCACCAACTACAAGCGCCATTCGAGAATCTGATAAAGGAATAATGTCAAGCAAGTCGCCAGATGCTTCGCGACCTGGGCGGAAGATATGTCCCCATCCAAAAACTTCGCCCACCCCAATATCTTTTGGAATCATCAGTTGCTGCGCTTCGCGTGCTGCAGAAATGTCTTGTTCAAGTTTAATTTGACGAATTTGCATTTCTAATCGACGTAAGTTTGCATATGCAAGCCCTGCCATTCTGCACAGTGCTTGGCAAAAACCTGCTGCGTCTGTTTGAATTTGCCGCTCTTGTTCGCGTGCATCTAGGTATAGATACGCAACCAAGACGTCATCAACCATCAAACCACTACAAATTGCTGAGTGAATGTTGAGGTCGGCAATCGATTGACCAAAGCCAGCAGTTTGCCCTGAAAGCATACATGCAACATCGCCTTTGCATGCACCTTCAAGAAGCGATCGGCTAAATGTTGTTCCAGTTGCATCGCGTGAGTTGCCATCGAGAAAAGCGACGACTTCAATTTCACCTTCAGCGTCTGCGGGCATGAGCATTGCTGCGCGCTGAAAGCCTGTACCATCAATTGCAGACTTAACAAGAAGTGCGCCAAGTTCTTTCAGGTTAGATGCTTTATTAATATCAGCTGAACTATCGATTAACAAACTCAATCGATGCTGTGCAAGTGCGCCAATGTCTGATTGAGACATCCGTTGTACGCGAGCTTCGACTTCGACCGAGTCATCAATCGTTTGCATCGAAACAGACGCACCACTTCGCGTGCCTGTTCTAAACACCCAAGGACCACAGGAAATTAGATCTCCAGTTTTGAGTAAAACTTTTGATTCCTTTGTGGACTGGAGATCGTTCACTGAAATGCCTAGGCGACTTCCAAGATCAATAGCGAAGCAACCTTCGTCTGTAGATTGGAGTCTAAAATGCTGGCGAGAAATCGTTGCATCGGGGAGGCGGATATCACATTGGGATGCCCTACCCACGAGAAGTTCATGGCCCGGCTCTAGCCAAAAACCATCGAAATCCGGACCCATGACGGGCTCAAACCACATCCTCTGAACGGATCGTGTGCCTTGTGATGTCGTTTCTTCTACCACTGTGCATAGGATGACTACCTCAGAGGCAGCTTGTGTAGCTGCAGAGAAAACAAGCGGAGTTGATTATTCGCCGAACAATAAAGAGAAATCTAACGTGCCGCCGCCGCCACTATCGCCACCTATGGTGAACTGGGCATTAAGGGCTTTTTCGATTTTCATAGCAGCATCAGACAAATGAGCACGCGTGTAGGCATCCATACTTGAAGCACTACCTGCTGCATTGGGATTTGCTGATTTGATCGAAGCAAAAATATCATGCAACTGCAATCTAACAAGGCTTTGGATCGCCCGACTCGCAGGCGTACCAGCATCTTCTTCTAAGCTCAATTCAATAAGCCTTGCAAGATGTTCGCTCTGCAAGTTACGGCGCAAACTAGAAATCGCTGGCTTGCGGAGTGTTGAATTGCTTGGCATATCGCTAAGTTCACCCCACACTTCGTCGGTCACTGCTTGAACGACCTCTGCCATTGTCAACACATCAACGGAATTATCGTTACGGAATTCGCCATCGTATAAATCGCCCAATGTACTTGGATTCAACATCATTGAAAGTGCCGACGCCTGCATTCCACCAATGCGCTGATGGATAGGAAATGCAGAATTGGTCATCGCACTTCGACCACCACCATTATCCCAATACTTTTCGATAGTCATCTTATGTAACAAATCGCTATTGAGACCCCACGCTTCATCACGCATAGAATTCTCAAGAATCATCGTAAGTGCCCTTCGTTGTATTGCAGGGGAAATTTCTTCAATTGGATTTCGATCACCTGGGTCACCCTTACGAGCGCGGTTATTCAAAGTACCAGCCATCCAATCAGCTGCAGTGGAGACAGAACCGAAATGTCTGTTTAGCAACATCTCGTATCCACTCCGAGCTCTACCCCAACTTTGACCATCTTTGACCATACGATCCAGTAAGGTTTCTCGGAGCACTTTGACTAAGCGGATTTGTGAATCTGCATAATCAAGTGGATTCCGCCCCCAATCGAAACGTCGCGAAGACGGATCGCTGTCAAACGTATCTTCATCTGTGGAGTAAGCCAATTGTGGTTCGTTCACACGGGAAAGAATCGTAGCCAAAGACTCTTCGTCAGTCGTGTACCCATATTCAATCGCCCAGTAATCGTAAGGACCAATTGTCATCATGGTGAAGTCACCCTGATCAGGACCATCTTCTACATTAATATTTAGAGGGGAATACTCCATCACTGAACCACAAATCGCTTCGTGTTCAAAATTTTGGTTATTCATCTCCTCCATGTCGTACACTGTTGAAGCCTTAAAGTTATGTCGAAGACCGAGCGTGTGCCCAGTTTCATGCATGATGACATCACGTAACAGTGGACCAATAAACCAATCTGGAACGCCATCGAGCATATCTCCATCGTACGCATCACCTTCACCTTCTTCCCCGTCAAGCATCCCAAGAACATCCGGATGCAAACGAGCCAAAGACAGTTCCGCGGCTTGATATGTCGGATACATACAAGCGCCATTTGTTTGACTGACTCGGTTTCCAAGACCATCGTATTCATCGTCGCCAATCATTTCAGTTGTTTCTGCAAGCGCAGGATGTGCAGGTGCCATTGCTATTTGTTTTGCAATTGATTCGCGTTCTAATGGATCTGCTAATCTAATTCGGGGATCCCAATTCGGATGTGTCTTGAGCCACTCACGAGCTTGCGGATCAAAACTTTCCATCGCAACTTCAGGAAGTAACCTGTGCCATGACTTTGTCCAACCAGTCACGAATGCTTCGTCCATCACAATATCTGCATCGAGAATGCGACCTGTTTCTGGATCAACTCTGCTTGGCCCAATTGCAAAGCCCATATCCGCGTTTGTCCAAAGAATAAAGTTATACCGAGCGTCTTCTGGGTCCTTGTCCATGTGCGAGCCAGTTGATGCATCTTGTTGATAGACTTCAACTGCATTCACAATGCCAACCTGCTCAAACGCTTTGTTCCATTCAAGTACGCCATCTCTAACCCAGCGACGATATCGCACAGGAATTGTGTGCTCTAAATAGAAAACGATGGGCTGCTTTGGAGGGCTCATCTTCAAACTTGGATCAGCCTTTTCAAGATGCCACCTCGTCACATACCGTACCCAAGGATTATCATTTGATGCATCACCGATATCTTTGAACGTGGTGTTAAAATATCCAATTCGGTGGTCGGCAACACGCGGTTTATACCCCGTATCTTGTTCAACCGTACGAATCGAATACGACAACGTACCGAACTGTCCACCAGAAAGTGGCAACCTGTATGAAATTTCAACATTCTGTGGAAAACTTTTTGCGTTCGCTAATGTTGCCAGATCAGTTCGCGCTCCTCGCGATTGTCCTCCAAAAAAGTTCGACGCTCCGTGCAAAAATAAATTTGTACCATCGATCACTGGTCCACCATTTGGTCCTTCACTTACGATCGGCACATCAAGAACTACGCGGTCTGTAAAAACTCTCGCTGTTCCGCTTTGTGATTGTTCATCGCCTGTTGATTTTATTTCAAGATTGGGTTGCACAAGAACAAGTTGATCCTTAATGCGAGTCCAATATCCATACACATCACCAAGTTGCACACCCGATTCACCAATACCGCTTGAAACTGTGTATGCAATAAGGATTGGCTTGCCTTCATAATCAGGTGAAACTTCAATGAGCAAATGATCATCTTCATCTCGATACAGTGTGTACATCCCACTTTTTCCATCAACTGTCGAAATAACAATATCATGTCCTTCAGAAACATTTTCAAAAGGCGGAAGCCCATCGTCAGACCGTCCCATTCCAGTGCCAAAACTTGGGCGAGCATCAACTTCCGCAGGTGCTAGATCGGGGGTAATTTCGGGGGTAATTTCGGGGGTAATTGTGAGTGTGAGAGCAATTGCAAAAATTGTAAACATAGTTCTTTCCTTACGGGTCAAATACGACCACTGTTCTTCATCGGAAAGACGATTCTAGAGGCAATAACCCTTTAAATGCCAACACATTATCGGGCTTTTCTCCAAATCAGCCATAATGCACAGCCAGCGGCGATGATAATGGAAAAAACTATCACAATCATGGGCGTGGGGTTTGCCGTTGCATCAGAATGTGAGAATGAAATAGCCAGTAATCCAGCAGCCGGACCAACTGAATACCCGGCTCCTATCAACGCCTCATGCGTTCCAGCTGCATCAAATTCAGCTCTGCCAACAGCCATCGCGTAATACAGAGCTGCGTAATATGCAATGCCCATCCCACTGCCGAAAATTACTAATCCTGCAAAGAGTGTAATCAGCCCTCCCGATGCAAAAATACAGACAAAACCTACAGCCATTGCAATGATTGCCAACCACAAAACCGACCATCGATTGTGCCACCCTTCCACTTTCCACATCAAGCCTGTCATACCAACCCGTGCAACCATCCATGTAGCAACCGCTGGTGTTTGCCAAAACGGCTCGATTGCTAGGTTTGTCAAAACATACGGCAACAACGGAGCAAGCATGCCATTGATGATGTAACTCAGTGGTAATAATATTCTTGCCCCTAACAGTAACTGTGTATAACTTTCAGGCACTTCTTTTGAGGATGCCTCAACATCGTGATCTGCTGGTTGCTTTGGAAAAGTTACTAGCACCATCGCAGCAACACAAAACAATGCACCAAGACCAACAATGACCATCGAGGCGTGCGATTTCATCAATGGGGCCATCGCAAACATTGTTCCCGCAACTGAAATCATCCAGACAATATTCCACCAACCAATAGCGCGGCGCATTTCTTTGCCATGTCTTCCCGCGACTAAAAAACTTTCTACGATTGGCCACATCCACGCGCTACAAATTCCCAAAATGCCGCCAGCCAACCAAAGGGTCCATTCGCCTGTGAATACCAATGGAGTCATGCAAACAGTCGTTTGAATCAACAGCAAGAATGCCAACACTGTTCTTGGTAAGCAGTATCGTTCCACTGCCTTTGTCAATTTGCTTGCACTTGATGCCGCCGAAATATAGATGACTCCTATAAGTAGATAAAGCAAAAGATTTTTCGCTTCACTAAAATCGTACTGCTGTTTTGCAATAAACGGCAAGCCATTCCATAGCACGCTCGTTCCTGCCGATGCAAAAGCAGTCAGTCCCAGCGATGCTGACAAACGTGTTTTTGAATTCACATTATTGACGAGCAGGATCGGTGCTCACTTGGTAGTTTGGTGCTTCTTTAATAATTTGTATGTCATGTGGATGACTTTCAATAAGAGAAGCGCCGCTTACTCGAACAAATGTTGCTTGTTGGCGAAGATCATCTACAGTTGGTGTGCCACAATATCCCATTGCAGCCCGTAAACCGCCTACCATTTGGTACACGAATTCTCCGAGTGGACCGCGGTATGGCACGCGACCTTCAACGCCTTCTGGAACAAACTTATTTGTATCTTTTACGCCTGATTGGCCGTAGCGATCTGCTGAACCTGCGCCCATTGCACCTTCACTCCCCATACCGCGATACGTTTTAAAACGTCGACCACGATGCAAAATGAGTTCTCCGGGACTTTCGTCTAAACCAGCGAGTAGGGAGCCAAGCATCACGCAACTTGCGCCTGCAGCAATTGCTTTACCGATGTCACCACTTTGGCGGACTCCACCGTCAGCAATCACTGGTATGTTCGTTTTCATCGCTGCTTCACAAGCATGTACAACAGCAGTAAGTTGTGGAACCCCGACTCCACTAACAATACGTGTTGTGCAAATTGATCCAGGACCGATACCAACTTTCACTGCATCAACGCCTGCATCAATAAGAGCCTGTGCACCTTCTGTTGTTGCAACGTTGCCAGCAATGACGTCGATCTCCCAACGCTTTTTTATTTCCTTCACAGTATCGATGACATTTTTGGAATGACCATGTGCAGTATCAACTACAACAACATCAACTTCCGCTTCAATCAATGCTTCAACACGATCATACTGATGCACACCAACACCAGCTCCCACTCGCAAACGTCCGCGTGCATCGCGGCAAGCGTGGGGATGATGTTGAATATTGTCGATGTCTCGCATCGTGATCAAACCTTGAAGTCTGTTTGCTTCATCTACGATCAATAACTTCTCTACGCGTGCCCTTGTGAGGATAGATTCTGCCTTTTTGAGCGAAGTATCTACTGGGGCTGTCACAAGGTTTTTAGATGTCATAACCTCGCCTACAAGTTGATCGGGCGAATCGACAAATTTCATATCTCGGCGAGTCAATATGCCAACCACTTCACCATTTCCGCTTCCATCGATGGTAACAGGAAATCCAGAGACATTTTGTTCTTCCATTAGCGTAAGTGCTTTGCCAACAGAATCTTCTGGCCCTAGGGTCACGGGGTCGGTAATGACTCCGTTTTCAGATCTTTTCACTTTCGCAACTTCACGGGCTTGGACATCTGGTGGCATATTCTTATGAATAATGCCTATACCGCCCTCTTGTGCGAGTGCAATAGCCAATGCTGATTCCGTCACAGTATCCATCGGAGCAGAGATCAAGGGGATGTTTAGCGTGATATTCTGGGTCAAACGAGTGGATGTATCCGCCATGTCAGGCGTGACCTCGCTATACCTCGGAACGAGTAAGACATCATCGAATGTGATGCCCTCTGTGATGTTCTTCATTTCCATTGGGCAATGATCGCTAAATTTACCCATTCTGTCAATACCTAAACGCCGTTTCAACGCCAATTCCTGTATCTTACGGCTTCTAACTGCCCATAAAATGGCACTTCCACATTGACTAGAGAAACGAACTGTGACACACGACCAACAAACAGAAGAACACACCCCAGATCCAGTGCATCATGACAAGGGAACGAAAACTGGCGAAGGCCTAGATTCATTCCGAAAGATGCTCAAATCGACCATCAACTTTGAGGCATCTGACCTCCATGTCAAAGCTGGGACAAAACCCCGTATCCGCGTTCGAGGAGTCTTGCGATCGCTTGACACTGAAATCAATAGCGAAGAACTTTGTTATCAAATTGCAAAAGACATTCTTGACGAAGGTCAGTACAAACATTTTCATAAACATGGGCAAATGGACTTGGCGTATGACTACGACGACAACCACCGATTTCGTGTCAATATTTTTATGGCGCGTGGCAAACCCTCCCTCGTATGTCGTTTAATTACTGGCAACATCATGACCTTTGAGCAGTTACACCTTGCTCCAATTCTGGGTGAAGTTTCCATGAGTGCAAACGGTTTGATTTTGTTTGCAGGCGTGACTGGGTCGGGCAAATCAACTTCAATCGCTGCGATGCTCAACTACGTCAACCAACGAAAACGATGTCACATTGTCACAATCGAAGATCCGATCGAATACATCTTTACTGACGCAAAAGCAACAATCAACCAACGTGAAGTAGGGATTGATTGTTTATCTTTTGATGAAGCACTTCGTGCACTCGTTCGAGAAGACCCAGACGTTGTGCTCGTAGGCGAAATGCGTGACTATGAGACATTTGAATCAGCGATTCGTGCTGCAGAGACTGGGCACCTTGTATTCGGAACCATCCACGCATCTTCTGCATGGCAAACGTTCGGTCGTATTTACGACTTGTTCCCTGAAAGCGAACGAGGTCAAATTCGAAAACTACTTGCATATAACTTGCGTGCAATCGTCTACCAAAAATTGTTGCCAACATTGCGCGACGACACACCTCGAATTCCTGCTCTAGAAATCCTTCTCAATACTCCAATCGTTACGAAGTACATTCTTGAAGGTCGTGAAGGCGAACTGTTAGATGTCATCAAAAAGAGCCATGAAGAAGGCATGATGGACCTTAACTCTGCTTTGTTAAAATTATATGACGAGGAGTGGGTAGCACTCAAAGAAGCACTTGATGCAACACCAAAACCAGAAGAACTTAAAATGATGATCAAGGGTATTGCTTAATGAGTTTGTTAGCAGAATTTACACCAGTCTATTTCATGAGTCCGTGGAAACCCTTCCTTGTCGTCGCTGCATTTATCGCATGGGCATGGCTTGTTGGCACCAAACTTGACAAGGATGCTACGAAGTTTCACTTTGACCCAGTAAAGTGGAATTCATACCAACTCGGCGGCGCAGCTGTGGCGCTTGCTACGATGTTATTTATACCGAACTTCTATGTAAGTTTTCCAATCGGTTTCGCACTTTTATTCGGAACAACATTGGTGTATTGGAAATTCCGAAACGCAGAAGTTCCAGAAAGTGAACAATTCCAACTCGGCACTGATGGATTACGCAAACGCGCAGAACTACGCAAAGCAATGAAGGCTGGGCGTGCAGTTGCCTTGAAATTCGAAGGGCACAATGGAGAAGTTCCTGTTCCAGATAAAACAGACGATAAACTACTTGCGTATCTCGATGCTGAAACGCTTCTATCCCCAGCACTCGAAAATCGAGCCACAAGATTAGAAATAAAATTGAACTCCAAGGGATGTCAAGGCATTTACATAGTTGATGGTATTCCAAGTAAAACGGATGTACTCTCTGCAAAAGATGGCGTTGCTGCTGTTGGGTTCCTCAAAGAAATCGCAGGCGCTGATCCAGCGGACGTACGAAAAAAACAACACGGCGCATTCACAATTATGCATAAAGGCGGAACAACCCCAATCGATCTCACCGCCTCGGGTACTACTGGAAGCCACAATTTAAAAATAGAATTCGATCGTCTAAAACGTATACGAATTCCAATTGACTCAACTGGTCTACTACCAAAACAAATCGAGGCACTAAACGTTTATCAACAAGATGAACATCGCCATGGTGTGATTCTCGTTGGCAGCGCAAAACAACAAGGCCTCACTGCAACGTGCTACTCACTCGTGCACAGCCATGACTCATATCTCAACAACATCATATCTCTTGAAGTAGAGAATGTAGCAACTCTCGAAGGCGTTACGCACCAACTCGTTGGTGTAGATGGTGGTGATTACTCAACAAATTTACAGACGATTCTCCGCCGAGATCCAGAGATTATTCTTTCTGCAGATTTAAACGATGCTGCTTCAGCAAGTCTTGCTGCAAAAAGTGGCATTGATGGACCGTTGATTTTTGTAGGAATGCATGCAAGTTCATTCAGGGACCTAGTTTCAAAATGGGCTTCTCTAGTTGGCGATCCACGAGAAGCGTTCAATAGTTTGCAAGCTATTACGTACCAAAGGCTCGTGCGGAAAGTTTGCGAAAACTGCCGCGTTGCATACACGCCATCTGAAGATTTAGCGAAGCAAGGATTACCGATCAAAGAAGTCGAACAACTTTACCGCGCGGGCGGCCAGCTCCAAGTAAAAAACAAAGTTGTCGAATGCCCCGTTTGCAGGGGGAATGGCTATCTCGGACAAATCGGTGTATTTGAAACGATGTTCCTCACCAAGGATATTCGAAAACAACTGATCGCTGGTGATCTAAAAGCTGCCATGGCGCTTGCTCACAGAGAACAAAAATTGGTTCGTTTGCAGGATGCTGGGTGGGCTAAAGTCTCTGATGGAACAACAACTCTTGAAGAATTTGGACGGGTTGCGAAGTCCGGTCAATCTAAGAAAAAAACGAAGAAGAAATAACGCGACATGATCATTATTTTTAACATTTTGTTGATCGGGATGGCATCCCTCATCGCTTACTGGTGGGCAACACAAGGATTGCTCAGTGCAGTTCTCCATTTGGTTTGTGTCATTGCAGCAGGCGCACTTGCCTTTGCATTTTGGGAACCACTTGCGACCGCAATGATGACTGGTGGTACGTTTGATAATTACGCGTGGGGTGTTTCGCTGATTGGCACTTTTACAATTTCACTTTTAGTTTTACGAGTTATCTCTGACAAAATTGCTTTTGGTAACACGCAATTTCCTGACATCGTAAATCTTGCAGCTGGAGGTATTGCAGGCGTCTTCTCTGGCATCCTTACTGTAGGAATCTGCGTGATCAGCATGGGTTTTATTCAATCAACTTCTGACATCATGGGGTATCAGGGGATGGGTAGAGACAGCAGTAACAATGCAATTGTGACGAATGTTGGCGGTCAACTCATCGTTCCATTTACAAAACTTACAAATGATTTCTTTGCAATGCTTAGTGTCGGAGCGTTCAAACCAGACATCAGTGGATCGCCTCTCAAATATTACAATCCCAAAGTAGATGAACTATCCTGCCTTGTGCGAGATTCTATTGACAATGGGAAGGGACAACTTTCATTGCTTCCAGACTCAGCAGCTGTCACGATGGTTCGGATGAGTGAAGAGGGATTGATCGTGATGCAAGTGCACTTCAAAGCAGAAGCACTTGACTTTGGCGGACAACTAAGTCTTTCGAGTTCGCAAGTGAGGCTAATTGGAAAACCAAAAGGTCAAGAAACACCAGAAGTCATTTACCCAGTGCGGTGGGAGCAAGAAACCCTCGAAGATGGTTTCAAACTTTATAACTTTGACGCCGTATCTCATTACGCATCAAGCATTCCTGCACAAAAGGTGGCAGATATTGCATTCGTCTTTGAAGCCGATTCATCATTTTTACCTCGATTCTTGCAAATTCGTGGGACTCGTATTGACATCCCTGATGTTGAATCTGTAGCTCTCGCGCAAGCTGACATTGACCGTTACACCGGCAAGACAGTCTCAGCTGAAGAAATCGTTGCTAGTCGCCCAGTCATGGGATACCCCTTGGACAACATTGTTCTTGTTACCGAACGGCTAGGGCGTCTCACACTTTCAACTAATGGTCTCCCAAGCAGCATCACAGTTGAAGATGGCTTTTTCACTGAGGGAAAACTTATCCGAAAATGGACAACACCCGGTGTTTCAGGCAAACTTCGCGTAAAAGGTGTAAAGAGTGACAAAGGAACAAAAATAGTCCAGATAGATGTAAGTCGAGACTCTGCTGCATCTATTTTTGATTTATTTCCTGCCGTGGGTGGAAGTGCGGAAATTGTGTTGATTGACAGCAACCACAATAGATACTGGCCAATTGGTTATTACCTTGATACTGGTGGCAAAATGGATTTAACTTTAACTCCAGGATCACCTTTCAGAACAATAGGCGAGTTGCCACCACTTCCAACAAGTGGTGCAATCAAAATGACTCTCATTTTCCAAGTGACGGAAGGTCAAACTCTCAGG
>JABHZL010000055.1 GCA_018656645.1 Phycisphaerae bacterium | reverse complement strand
GACCTCCTTAAAAAAACAGACTAGAAAAAAGGCGCACTGACAGGGGGTTGTCAGTATTGCGTGGTAAGGTTCCGCGCATGAGCACAGGAAAAAAATTAAAAACATCCTACCGGTGCAATAAGTGCGCGCACACTTCACCCTGTTGGGCAGGAAAGTGTTCCGCATGCAATGGGTGGGACACATTCGAAGAAATCGCAGCAACAGTCGTAACGAAAACCGCAAATGCAGCAGCAGTCTTTGCAGCCTCGATGGCTGAGCAAGGCGGTGTCCACGAGGCTGTGACCCTGTTGGATATTAAAGCGCCAACGATTGCTAGGATTTCCACAGGAATCGAGGAATTCGATCGCGTTCTTGGCGGGGGGCTCGTTGCAGGAAGCGTTGTGCTGCTTGGCGGCGATCCGGGCATTGGAAAATCGACATTGATGATGCAGACAGCGATGCAAGTAGCAATTCGCGGTGAGCAGGTTTTGTATGCAACAAGCGAAGAATCAGCTTATCAATGCAAAATTCGAGCTGACCGTCTTTGCGGTGGTTTTGAAGAAACAGCAGAAACGTTTGCAAGCTTAAAAATACTCGCTGATACTGATCTTGCAAATATTCAGCGTCTTGTCGAAGCAAACAAGCCATCACTATTGGTTGTTGACTCTATACAGATGGTTCATCGCGGCGATCTTGATGCATCTCCGGGCAGCGTGAAACAAATACGTCGTTGTTGTTTAGAGTTGGTTTACCTTGCACGTGAATACAACATGGCAGTGATCGTTGTTGGGCATGTGACGAAGGACGGTCAACTTGCAGGGCCCCGCGTGCTTGAACACATGGTTGATGTTGTGCTGAGTTTTGAAGGCGATCGTCACCAAGGGTTGCGAAGTGTTCGTGGTGTGAAGAATCGTTTTGGAACCACGCTTGAAGTTGGACTCTTTGAAATGTCTGCATCTGGTTTAGAAGAGGTCCGAGATGCTTCTGCTTTTCTAGATCCTGACTTGCCGCCGCGTGCAGGTGCAGTTGCAGCGCCGGTAATGCATGGAACGCGTTGTTTTGTTGTGGAAATACAAGCCCTCGTTGCAAAAGGCATTTATGGACAGGCAAAACGCAAGGCAACTGGTGTAGATGGAAGTCGCCTTACTATGCTCTCTGCAGTTTTAGAACAACATGCTTCAATAGAGTTGATAGAACAAGATGTATATGCTGGTTCAGTTGGTGGATTACGGTTGGTTGAACCTGCAATTGATTTGCCATTATGTATGGCAGTGATGGGTGCGTATTTGGGTCATCCATTGCCAAGTGGGTGGTGTGCTATTGGTGAAATTGGGTTGGGCGGAGAGGTCAGAGCGGTGCCTCATATTGCGCAAAGAGTCACGCATGCAAAGCGAAGGGGTTATTCTCGAATTTTAGTTCCGATAACACAGGTGGAAGGGCTTGGTCCAGAAGCCGTTCCAGTGGCTAGTATTGCTGATTTGACAGGTTTGATCGAGAAAAATAATGAAATTTTTTCAGGAGAAATGATGTTATCGGACAAGAAAAAAATAAAGGATTCTTTGCGATGCTAACTCTTGTGTTTGCAGTGCTTTATGCATCGTTTTTTGAACTTTGTGATGTTTTTTTAAACCTTTTTGCAGGTGGGTGTAGCCAAATCCGTAGAAGTGGTTACTATTCCGCCTTCAACTTCTCGACCCACTTGGGTCGATAGGGAAGAATCGTCCGTTCCAGTCGTGTTGGCTGGAGTCATGCGGACGGGTGGATGAAAAGGACGTACGAGGCCACGGGAGTCGGCTAAGGCGTTCAACTTTTAGGAGAGCTGACAATGAGTCACCTTTACCTTCTCGGCGTCGCTTCTTTGACGCTTACTAGTGCTGGTTTCGCTGGCAGCGATATGAACGCTGACCTTCAAACCCGCCTCGAGGCTGCTGAAGCTCGTATTGCCGAACTTTCAGCAGATCAAAACCAAAACTGGCTAAACGATGAGCGTTCAAACGCTGTCCGAAGCCTCGTACAAGACGTCCTTGCGGACGCAGACACACGTGCAAGCCTTCAAGGTGCTGGCGGTAACGCTGGTTACGATGGTGGCTTCACAATCGCTAGTGGCGATGGAAACTTCGCATTGAAAATCAATGGTGGTGTTTGGACAAGTTGGACAATGGTAGATGATGAAAGAACTGCACCTGTTGTTGGCACCGACACAGATGGTGGCTTTGATGCACCAGATCCTTGGATTCACCTCTCGGGTACTGTTGCTGGTGACTTTAGCTATGACATTCGTCACGACAACGGTACGAATGCTGACGGGAACGGAACTTGGGCTAACGGTAGCTGGAACCTTAATGATTCCTGGACACTTACCATGGGTACTTTTCACCAGCATCAAAACCGTCGAACGCAAATTTCTAATGTCAACCAAATGCTAATCGGTCATGACCGTGATGCAACAGTTGGAAACGGTCTTGGATTGTCATATGCAGGCGATCAAATGCGTTTTTGGGCTGAAATGACTAACAGTGACAATAATGCTGCTGG
>JABHZL010000075.1 GCA_018656645.1 Phycisphaerae bacterium | reverse complement strand
GATCGGAGTTGTCTGCTTCGCTTGCGATTAGTTTTGCTTGCTCTGACCATGTAGAAGTAGTGTAATCATAGGAATACACATATCCCGCACCCGCTTGATACCCGTTGCCACCTTCATATTGCGAACCAACAACTGCTTGATTTGCTTCAATAGAAACACATAGACCAAATTGATCCCAACCGTTTCCATCGCTTGGAGATAGTACTACTGTCTCGCTCCATGATGCAGTGCCTGGGACACGATCAAAAATATAAGCAATTCCTGCCAAGGTTCCATTTGTAGTATCTTCATTCGCACCAACTATTACAGTGTTATATTTGATAGCAACACTTACTCCAAAATTATCATTTGCCGAACCATGCGTGACTGCAAACAACTGGGCCTCTAAAGGCCAAGCAGTTCCATTTGATGTGCTAAAAATATACGCAGTCCCCGCATCAGTACCGTTTACATTATCGTTTTGCATTGAACCAACAATAGCAGTAGTACCGGATATCCCAACCGAAGAACCGAACCGATCATGGTCGGTCACATTTGCTGGCAAAAGTTTTTCTATTTGATTCCACGAAGTTCCATCAAATTCAAATATATAAGCAGCACCCGCATCTAGACCAGCTTCATCATCCGCATCCGCTCCAACAACAATATAATTATGTATATTTGAAACACTTCTTCCGAAATAATCGCTTATGCCCTGATCGTTCGAAATAATATTTTGTTCTAAGAGAAAAGAATCCGAAACGTAATCGTGCCGGTACACATATACCGACCCTGCATTAGTTGCGCCAACATCGTCTGCATATGCGCCAATTGTAATTATCGTGTCACCGCCTATCGAAACGCTACCGCCAAACTTATCCCAACTTTGCCCGTTAGTCCCCTCAAGTTGTTGCATGAAGTTCCAAGAGATGCCATCAAATCTATATATATATGCTGTTCCAGCATTTACTCCGTTGCTATCTAAAGAAGCCGGCGCACCAACGACTGCATAATTGCCTAGAATTGCGACTCTCGTGCCAAACTCGTCATTTTGATTTGGATTTGGGTCGTAAATCTCTTCATACTCATACAAAATGTTTGTTCGAGAAGGTGGTGGAGGTGAAGACGGCTTTGCGAATGCAATATTTTGCATGCCAAATACAAATACAAGTGCAGTTAAAAGACCAAATAGCGTTTTGGATGTATGCATTACTTTCCTCTCTCATTTTCCTTCTATGGCAAATAGAAACATATAAGTCTCGACTATACCAATGCAAAATGCGTTTTCAAAGCGATAAATGAGTGTATTGTCTAAAAAGCGTACCTACATACCCTTTTTGGATTAAAAAGAGTATTTTGCTGCGTTGAGGCAAAATAAACTACCCTCTAGGCAGTTTATTTTGGAGGATTGGGGGGATCGGGGGAACCGGGGGTTAGCCGCCGGAGATGACTTTGGACATGCTGAAGATAGGTAAGAGCATTGCAATTGCAACACCACCAACAACCGTTCCCATGACGAGGATCATGATTGGTTCGATCATTGATCCAAGTTTCTTCACGCGAGATTCGAGTTCTTCGTCGGTAAATGCAGCAACGCGATCCATCACTTGTGCAAGACGACCAGCGCGTTCGCCCGATGACATCATCGACGCAACATACGAAGGAACATACTGCGAATTGAACGCAGCATCACTCATCGCGCCACCGTTTCGAATATTGTCTTCCATGTCATTCCAGAGACGGTCGAAGTGCACATTGTCTGTAACATCTCGGCAAATTCCAATTGCATCGAGTATACCAACACCAGCAGCGAGCAGTGTTGAAAGTGTTCTTGAAGCACGTGTTGTGTAGAGTTGAGCGAACATAGGACCAAAGACAGGAAGCTTTAATTTCAGCCAATCGACAGCGCTTCGACCAGATGAGGTTTTGTACCACACAACTGCAGCAATAATAGTTGCTAGCAGAGCTGGAATCCAATACATCCAATTTGTAAGCAATAAATCACTCGCTGTAAGCAATGCCTTTGTTGGCCATGGCAATGAAGCCGATCGCATTTCATAAATTTTTGCAAAGCGTGGAAGAATGAAGGTTACTATCAGCGCTGTAACTACAACGGCTGTAAAACCCATGATCATTGGATATGTCATCGCACCTTTTACTTCGCGAACAGTTTTTCGTTCACTAGAAAGATATGTTGCAACGCGTTCAAGCATCAATGGCATTGTGCCAGAAAGTTCAGATGCACGAACAAGACTTACAACGATGCGAGGAAAAACACGACGTCTCCTAGAAAGTGTAATTGAAAGTGAATCACCGCCTTGAACTTCTCTTTGAATGCCTTCGACAACAATTTTGAATTCTTTTTGCTTCGTTTGTTTTGCAAGTGCACCAAGAGATTCCGAAAGTGGAACACCTGTTTCAAGCATCACACCAAGTTGTTGACAAAAAGCAATCACATCATCACGCTTGACTTTTCTTTGTGACATCGCAGTAGCGATTTCTGTGCGAGATGTTCTGACTTGTTCAATATCGCCTTGCAATAATGGTTCTGGATCAATTGCTGTAACGTACAATCCCTTCGACCGAAGCGTTCCGGCGACTTCCGATTCACACACTGCAACTTGGGAACCAGATAACTCACGACCGTGCGTGTCGCGAGCTTTCCAAGCAAAGGTTTCTTTTGCTGCCAATGCGCTCATTGGATATTCCCTTGCGTCACGCAGAGAACTTCTTCAGGAGTAGTCAAACCATTTCGCACCTTTTCAATACCATCTTGACGAAGTAACCAGTGACCATCGGTTACAAGTTTTTGACGCATCGATTGAAGCGAATCGCCTCGACTAATCGAATCTAGCAACTCTGCATTTGGAACAAGCAACTCAAAAATGCCTATTCGACCTGCGAATCCAGTTCCTCGGCACCGACTACAGCCAGCGCCTTTCCATAATTCTTCTGCTCCATCACAGGCAGCGCGAATCGCATCTTCACCTTGCCAAAGTTCCTTGCAATGCGGGCATATTTTGCGAACAAGGCGCTGTGCAAGAACACCGCGAATTGTTGCTGCCACAAGGTAAGGTTCAACGCCAAGGTTAACTAAACGTGTGATTGCACTTACTGAATCATTCGTATGCAGCGTCGAGAAGACCAGGTGCCCTGTCAACGCAGCTTGCGACACGATCCCTGCTGTTTCATTGTCGCGAATTTCACCAACCATTAATACATCTGGATCTTGTCGAAGCATGGACCGCAGTGCAGACGAGAAAGTAAAACCAGCTTTGTTATTAATTTGTGATTGATTGATTCCACGTATTTGCGCTTCGATTGGATCCTCAATCGTTGCAACATTTATTTCATCTGTATCAAGTTGTGACAATACGCTGTAAAGCGTCGTTGATTTACCAGAACCTGTTGGTCCTGTTACAAGCACAACACCATTTGGTTGTTCAACTACGTTTTTCCATTGCGACAACATTGTTTCATTAAAACCAAGTTGATCAAGCGACAAATTATTATTCTGACTGTCAATAATTCGCATGACGACAATTTCACCAAATTTACTTGGCATAGTCGAGACACGTAAATCAATTGGTCTGCCATCCATCATCACATTAAAGTCGCCATCTTGTGGAAGTCGGCGTTCTGAAATGTCGAGGTTCGCCATAATTTTAATTCGGCTTGCAATTGCTTGATGCATTTTGTATGGGGGTTGAATCTTTTCAAACAATTTCCCGTCAATTCGATTTCGTACGCGAAGCGAATGATCGCCGGGCTCTATATGAATATCTGATGCGCCCTCTTGTACTGCAGAGTAAATCAAATAATTCACAAGTTTCACAACAGGGCCATGCCCAGCATCTTCTTCAAGATCTGCAAGTTCAGTTGTTTGATGCTCTATGACAGTGAAATCGTGTTCATCAATATCTTCATATATTTCGTCAATGACAAATACGTTTGCAGCTGGTAAGTAGGATTTGTGGGCAGCGGCAATATCAGTTGCAGTTGCAGCAACGATCTGAACCGAGTGTCCGGTTCTGCGTTCAATTTCTTCAAGTAAATAAAGGTTTGCGGGTTCACTTACAGCAACAGTCAACATGCCACCAATAAGGAAAAGCGGAAGTACACCATGTTCTTCAAGAAACTCTCGTGGCAATTCTTCAATTACTTGCGGGTCGGCTAAACGAGCTGTGTCTGTTGCAAATGGGATGTCATACGCCCCAGCAATTGCTTCAAGCACGGTTGCATCATCAACATAACCAAGTTCCACAAGTGCTTCACCAATAAGTTTTCGCTCATCACTTTTGTTTTGTAAATCAAGCGCTTGCTCGAGTTGCGCTTGTGTAATTTTTCCACTTTGCAACAACAGCTGCCCAAGTGGTGCTTGAGAAGTGAGATCGTTTGGGATTGAAATTGGCTTATTCATAGTTCTATTCAGTTAAGGCTTCTTGCTGCAGCTTCTACATTTTGGTGGGTGCTAAATGCACCATCTAGTCGCGTGAGGCGAAAAATATTGCTCACGGTTTCAGGAACGCACGCAAGACGAAGGCGAGATTTGTTCCTTCTTGCTTCATCGGATAGCCAAAGGAGTGACTCTAGCCCAACCGAATCAATCAATGATAATGATGTGCAATCGACGATAATATCGGATGCAAAACTGTCGGCTACATCAAGTATGTTGCGTTTGAAGTTGTCAGAACCATCTGCTGTTAATTCACCATCGATTCTAATTACCATAGCTGCTACATGTTGTTCACTTGCAATGTTCATGCTGCTAACCTTTCGTTCGTTTGTCCAGATTGATGTTCAATCATGAGTTCTTCCCACTTAGAAAAATCCAGATTAAAGAAGATCTCTGCTAGTTCGGGATCAAACTGTCCTGGAATTGATCGTTTCATTTCATCAAGAACAGACGTTCGAGTCATCGCATTTCGATATGTTCGACTTGATGACATCGCATCAAACGTATCTGCAATCGCGATAATCCGAGCAACAAGTGGAATATCTTCTTGTGCAAGACCGTGCGGATAACCACCGCCATCAAAACGTTCGTGGTGATGCAATACGCCGCCAAGAATATCCTCCATTTGTGGGATATCTCTCAAAATACGCGCGCCAATTTCAGGGTGTTGTTGGACAGTTTGATATTCTTCATCAGTCAGTTTTCCTTTCTTTAGGAGAACCGATTCAGGAACACCAATTTTTCCAATGTCATGCACCAAACCAGCAATTCTGAATCGATCTACTTGAACTTCTGAGAGACCTGCGGCCTCTGCAAGTTGTGCAGTGAGAAGTGAGACTCTTTGAGAATGACCACAGGTGTACCGATCTTTCGCATCAATTGAAGCAGTAAGAGCTTCGAGTGTGCCAAGAAACGTTGCGCTGAGGTCTTCATACAACAATGCATTTTCTAGAAAGATTCCAAGTTGTGATGCGGTTGCATTCAACATTTTGACATCAACAGAGGAAACCGTTGTGTCGGTCCCCTGCTTTTCAGCAGCAATCAAAACACCGATCACATATCCGTCATTTTCGATTGGTACAACAATCGTTCCATCGCCGAGTCTTTGAGAAATGTGATCACCACTGTGTGCAATAATTGGCATTCCGGAAGCAATGTCACACGTGAGCGCTGCAACAATATTTGATAACTGTGATGCATCGTGTTTTGTTTCACCGCTAATAAGTAATTCATTTCCTGGGTTTGGAAGACGATTGCCCGTTCGCAATTGCACGCCGACCCAACCATAAGGCATATTCTTTAGTAACTCACCGCAAGCCAATTCGATAAACCGTTCTGGATGATTAACCGAATTCATGTTACCAGTGATTGTGTACAACAAGTTTATTTCTTCATACGAATCAGCGAGCTCGCGACCAATGTCTTCGATCACACCTTTGTTTTCACTGTGTGATCGATGTGCATTCCATGCAAGTTGAAAAAGAGAAGACAATCGTGGAATATCTTGAGGTGCGGCTGGTGGAAGATCACGAATCATATCGCGAACAACACCCACTTCTGCATTAGATGCTTGGCATAGTGCGTGCACATACTCGCTTGCGAGTAACTCTTCTGTCACAATAAGTGCCACTGCATAGCCGCTTGATCGACGATCGGACGAAACTGGCGTTGGAACAATCCACAACCCGGGAATTGCTTCCGTTGCTGCGCATTGATCATCTGACAAACATGTTCGGCAACTTGTAGAAATTGCGGTTCGAACGATTGGTGATGAAAGTAGCAAGTCTGCAAACCAATCTTCACCGCGTGTTGGCTCGTGTTCAATTTTGCCCATCGTTGTGCACTCAACAACGACTAATCCAGCACTTCGTAGTTGCGTGAAAATACTGTCATTCCGTGCAATAGACGGTGATAATTTATGTCCAAATGTGCTCACGCGGCCTCCGGTCTTTCTGAACGTTGTGTTGAAATATTTGCAAGTATAGAAATTGCTAATTCTGCAACACCGCGAGGGCTAAATGGCTTACTAATTACCTCTTGAACATTTGCAATATCAGTCTCACTTGCCGCGAGTGTGTGTCCACGTGCTGTAATGACAACAACTGGTATATGAGTGGTCGTTTCATTTTCAAAGAGTGCGTTGCACAATTCAATCCCATTCATGTATGGCATTTGAATATCAGTAATCACTAGATCTGGAGGATTTTCAATTGCTTGGCGCAATGCGTCTTCGCCGTCAACTGCAGTTGATACTTCAAAACCACTGTTTCGAAGTTTGAGTGAAAGCACTTGTAAAATGTGAGTTTCGTCATCTACGACGAGAATTCGATGCGACATTACGCTGCTGCCCTTCCTGATCGTTCAACCATTGGAATGGTGAACCAAAAACGTGATCCCATTCCGAGTGTTGAATCTAAGCCAATTTGTCCGTTATGGAGTGTTTCTACGATGTGACGACAGAGGTTCAAACCAAGCCCAGTACCGTTTGCAATTCGACGGTAATTTTCTACTCGGTAAAACTTATCAAAGACTTTATCTGTTTCGTCTGGCCCAATGCCCAGACCAGTGTCTGCAACTGAAAGGTGCAAACTTCTCGTCAGATGGTCTGCATCTGCAACGACGGTTATCCGACCACCTTGCGGCGTGTATTTAATTGCGTTTGACAACAGGTTAACAATTACTTGGTACAACATGTCGCTATCACCTGTAACAGTCAAATCTACTTTTGCAAGTTTTGTATGTATTTCTTGTTCTTTCTCTTTTGCTTGATGCGACATACTCTTGACAGCCCGCTCTACTAACTCGCCAATTTGAACTTGTTCACGTTCGATGTGCATCAACCCAGCTTCGATACGGCTGATATTTAGTAAGTTGTCAATAAGACGACGCAAGCGATCTGTTTCAGTCGAAATTACTTTGTAAAACTCATTGCGAGATTCTTCGTCTGCTGCATCGCCATCTACGAGCATTTCAATATATGCAGAAATGGACGAAAGTGGTGTACGAAGTTCGTGACTTGCTTTTGAAACAAAGTCACTTTTTAGCCGTGCAACTTCTCGTTCACGTGAAAGGTCACGAAGAACGGTTACAACTGCGTGCATTGGTTCTTCTTGACCACCAACTGATTGAAGGTGCACTTCATAAGAAACCGGTTGCCCTGCGTAGGAAAGTTCTTGTTCACAAAGACGTCCTTCGGAAGGCAAACCATTTCGAGCTTCTGTTATTGTTGATGCAAGTTGGTGGTCGTTAACAATGTCAGCCATCACTTTGCCGGCGGCCTCTTCTGGGGACACGCTTAGAAGCCCACCCGCAGCTGCGTTGGCATGCAAAATTTCACCATGGGCATCTACAACGATCACAGCGTCTCGTAAAACATCAAAGACTGCCTCTGCTTGACGACGTCGCGTTCGATCAATACATCCGTGGATCCGAGCCGTTTCGCTTTCATTGCGTGCCGTTTCCACACCGTGAATTGCTTTTTCCATCTCATTTTTTGCGACATGCAACTGAACGAACCAATATCGAGCAACTGCAAGAGCTGCAACTGCAATGGTGCCTGCTGAGGCGGTAATCAGGATGTACAAAGTTAAAGTGGTCACGGCGAGAATCTCAGGCCTCAGGGCCTAAGAATTCGCACGTTCTTAGGATTGCTGAAGCTAGTTTTGGGGAACAGTCACCAAGGGCTCGCTTCCCTCAACGAGCCCGAGGATCGGTTCCTCAGTTACCTTCTCGGCAGTTTTTGCTGGCATATTTGGTGCTTCTTGCAGAACTGTTGCACTTTTCCCAATTGTTTCATTTGAACTTGCAACAATCCAAGCAGCGAGTTCTTCATTCATTGAGAGTGAAGCCGCAACGGCGAGCGAATCTGCCGCCAAAACGTTGTTTCCAGCGTGCTGAGCCGCTTTTCCTATAAAGAGTGGTCCTTCGAAACTCGAAGGAGCAAGTTTAGAAATTTCATTTCCACACTGTTCTAACCTCCGATAATCACCCATTTTCCAAGCAATGTATCCGAGGTCTATCCAGGCATCCGCGTCTTGAGGGGTCTCCCTTGTGACTGACAAACAAATGTCGCGTCCCTGCATCAACCTTCCTGTTGCAGCAAGACTTTTGCCTCGGATTCTCTGTTGCAGAGTCGTGAGTCCATCTTTCTTTATCGTTTCTAATTCGCGAAGCGTCATCAAACATTGTGCGTATAAACCTGCACGAAATTCAGCAATTGCAAGATCCGCGAAGAGAATTGGATCGTCGTTCCCTAGAGCTCTTGAATCTGCAAAATATTGCGAAGCAAGATTTGATTTACCCAAACGCAAATAAATATGTCCGAGCAATGCTGGAATTGATGCTTGGTGCTGAAACCGATTGTTTCCTAGAAGCAATTCAATTGCTTCATCATCGCGGTTAAGCGCAACAAGTGTTTCTGCCTTTGCTAAAAAAAACTGTGCGTGTGACGGATTTATTTCGCTAGCTGCAGAGTACGACTGTAAAGCAGATTCATCATTTGACCATCGTTGATGTAAAACACCAAGCAAATAATGGGACTCTGCTGATTTTGGATTCAGTGATATAGATGTTTCAAACGCGCTCTTTGCATCGTCAAGTTTGTGTTGTTCAAGGAGAATTCGCCCCCGTAGTTGATGGTACTCTGATTTTTCGGGGTACCTGTCAATAGCTATATCAATCGTTGTAATTGCTGTCTCTAGTTGCCCCACTTCAAATTGTTGACGGGCTTGCTCCGATGCAAGATCTGCATTTATAAGATCCATTCGAGCATGCGCTTTTTGCCGAGCTAATTTTCCGGTTTTCGTTGGACCGCAACTTACGGCAGACAAAATGAATGCTAATAAAATTATTCGCATTATTGGGAAACCTCGACAGAACTCACTTTTGTATTTGGTACTGTTAATAGTTCACGTAGTAAATCACGTTCCCAAATTGATTTTGATTCATCTGTAATGTTTTCTCTAAGTCGCATCATTTCGGGTTGTACTTTCGAGGTTCGAAGTGACAAGTTAGTCCAGTACAGCGCGCGATCTAGATCACCCTGACGGTAAGCATCTAACGCGTCGCGATTGTAGTTTGAAGTTATTTGATCGCGGCTAAATGGCAATAAGCCTGACCGTGCACCAATTCTGACTGCTTCAACAATTGCGAGTGAATCCTTTCCTGATTCCCAAAGCCGTTCATCAGGAATAATCGACGGTGTGAGTAAAAAGATAATTTCTTCTTTTATCACGCTGTCAACTTGACCGCGAAATGCTGCACCAAGAATTGGTATATCTCCAAGAATTGGTACTTGATTTCTTGTAACCGTAGTGCTTTCTTTAAACAAACCACCAAGAATAATTGTTTCGCCATCGCGGCAACGTACATTTGTCATGAGTTGTTGTGTAGTTTCATCAGGCACCTGTTGCCCACCATCTTGGTGAAGTGCTGCGGATGAGACACTTGGTCGTAATTCCAAACGGATCGTTCCATCGGATGAAATGAACGGTCTAAAAATAAGATGAATACCAGTGTCGAGAAACTCTACCGATTGCGTAGTACTTGTATCTGTTTGGGTTGACGAGAGATAACCATATCGAACACCAATGAGAACCTCTGCACGTTGTCTATTAAGACAAGTAACTCTTGGTCTTGCTAGCACGGTTGTATCAACAACTTGATCAAGGACTCTTAGGAATGCACCAACGTGATCCTTTATCACCCCTGCTTTAAGTCCCCCAGAGACTGCAGTTTCTGTTTGTCCAACACCTGAAGTAACAGCGCTCGTATTAGCCGCCCCAAATGTGCCAGAAATTACATCTGATGCTGCTGCAAGTGGACCACCTGCGATGCTGCCAATGTTTATGTTCGAAAGTGCTGTGAAGTCGACACCAAACTCATTATCTTCATTAACATTCGTCAGGACAACGGTAGCTTCAACGACCACTTGCATCGGCGCTGTATCAAGTTCGTTTAGTAACGTTGTGATCGCATCAAGGTTTTCAGGGTAATCGTTTATAACCAATTTGCTTGACCAAGCATAACTGTCGCCGCCACCATCTTCTAAAGAAGGCTGGTACCCTGCATCGACTGTTCCGCGAAATGCTGCTTCACCGTCCTCGCTCAACAATGGCTTAACAAATTCGTCAGCGTCTGCCGCTGATAAAAATTGTAGTTCGTAAATACGGCTTTCTGTTTTGCGCCTTGCTTTTTCTATTGTTTCAAGTTCGTCAATCGTATAAACATATACAAAGTTGCCTTCTTCAACATATCCAAATCCATTGACTCGTAAAATTGCTTCAAGTGCTTCATTGAATGTAACGTCGTATAAGTTAGCAGAGACTACGCCAGTCACACTATTTGAAGAAATAATATTCCGCCGGCTTTGAATCGCCAACATTTCAAGTACCTGTGTTACTTCTGTTTCGTTTACTACAAGATCAACAGTGCCAAACTCGTCTACAACGACAGATGTCTCAACTGGGTCTGCTTCTGGCGCAGTTGTTTCCTGCGCAAAGGCAGGAGCCCAACAAAGTAAAAGTGAAAATAAAAGTGAAAAATGTTTCATGGCAACGCGTCTCCATCCGCGCAGCCATCGCCTTATCGACGAGGAGACGCGATCGTTAGTTCATATCGGCGCTCTCCGACCGAAATGATGACAGAACGCCGATGAACTTTTTCAAGTGTCAGCGTATCCGTCATAGAAGACACAGATACAACATCACCAACTTGAAATACATGGCCATCGATCATCGCCAGGTCCCCCATGATTGCTTCTAATTGCAACATTGATATCGCTTGTTGTTCCGTATCATTGCCATTATTGACAGCTTGAACGCTCACATTATCGGTCGGTTGTGTCACGATTGGAAACACATCGTTGCTGACTTGGAACGGGTTTCTGTTGGGTTCATGGTCAAGCCAGATTGGAAACGCGGCTTTGTGGTTATCGGATGCAATGTTCGACGCAACTGACGTAGAAATATTTTCATCAGCAATGGCTGTACGTGGCGGTCTTGCTATGACAATGATCCTTGCCCAGAGGAGTAACCCAACAAGAAGGAGTCCGCAAAAAACTCCGAATTGTTTTCGATCATGTGTAATTTGCAGCCACGTTCTTTTCATTTGTCGTTTGAATTTCATATCAACGTCCCTCCATTGGATTAAATGGTGCGTGCAAACCTACTGCAGCTTCTAAAATTGCAGAGGAAGAATCAGCGTCTCGATCAGGACGAGTGATTCGTACAGAACTTACACGAACTAATCTGCCCATTGATTCAGCTTGTCGAATTACGGAAAATATTGACTCGAAGTCTGCTTCCATCGTAATA
The DNA here is from genome assembly GCA_018656645.1 of Phycisphaerae bacterium. GTDB lineage: Bacteria > Planctomycetota > Phycisphaerae > Phycisphaerales > SM1A02. The sequence goes on along the minus strand of JABHZL010000075.1, from coordinate 54,102 downwards.
GCAAGTGGTTGAACAGAAAATGCACCGCTTTTTGTTTGGTTGTTTGTGGAACCAGCAACAAAACTTTGGTCAAGCACATGCATACCATCAACTTCTAATGACAATGCTTGCACGATCTGCGCAGTGTCTGGAGATGCTGGAACTTTTTTGTATTCATTTTCTACTTGCAATACCAAAGCATCGTATTCTTCACGCAAGTTTTGCACTTCAACCTGTCTGCGTTCAAGTTTGTTAATTCGGTCTTCTAATCGCCTTGCTTCTTCCACGTTTGTTGTGGCGGTCTTATAGTTTGGAACAGCAAAACAAAAAGTAACAAGCACTGCAAGCACAAACGTACCTATCAACATCCATTTTTCTTTCCTTGCAGTCATTGTTGTTCTCCTTCTGATGCCATAACTGTTTGTATTTCCCAATTATGGGATAAATCAATTGAGAAACTCATACGGAATCCTCTTGCGCGTACGCCACGGATCGTTCTAGACCTACTAAAATCCATCGTGACATTTTCGAACGGAGGTTTTGTTTGAAAATTTGAAACAACAGATGCAATTGATTCGTCACTTGATCCAAAGCCTGCAATATGTCCAGTTATCAACTTTTCGTCCTCTGATTCAAAAACATCAAACGAGAGTTCTTCTACTGTGACATTTATGGGAAGTGCATTTGTGATTGTTGAAATAATGTCGCCAACTGCAAAAGGTAATTCAGTTTCTTGATATTTATCAACGAAAGTTTTGAGTTTTTCCTTTTTTAACTCCAACGTTGTTGCGTCGGCTTCTACTTCTAATGCGCCATTCGCTCTTGCCTGTGCCACAACTAACTTTTCAGTTGCACTGTTTACTGCAATCCGGGAGTGCGTTGCAACTGCAACAACGGAAGCCAAAGCAACAATGACTATGATTGCAACTCTGCTAGAACGTACACGATTTTTACTTCTTTGAATATATTGTTCTGGGAGCAAATTCACGCTGCAACTCCTCCGTTATTTGTTTCTGTTTGTTTACGTCGATCATTGCTTTCACAAAAACTTAAACTTGTTCCGAGTGCTATTTGCCATCCGTAACACCGTGAACTTGTTTTAGAAAACTCTTTGAGATATTCAATGTTCCAATCAGGAAAAACTGACAAATTACACGCTGTTTCAAGTATTTCAGACAAATTTCTGTTCCAGCCTGCACTACCAGTCACAACCAATTCGGAAGGGATCGGTCCTCGGCTTGTCACGCCGTAATGTCGTAAGCACTTCATTGCATCTCTTGCAATTTGTTCGTGAAGCGCACGGGTTGCATCACGAACTGCTCTGCTCATCGCTTCATCGGATTCTTGATCTGATGCTGCAAGCATCAATGCTGCTTGGTCTGTCGTGACACCTACATGTGAAGACACTGCATCGATAAGTGAATCACCTGAGTATCCAAGGCGTTTGTAAAACACTGTGTCGTCGCCTGCGAGCACCATCATCGCTGAATCAGCTTTTGAAAAATCTAATACTGCTCGTACAGAAGCACGATCTGCGTTTCGGCGATGTCGCATTGATAACATTCTCGTAAGTGCAAAACATGTTGGCTCAATCAAAGTTGGTCGTAAACCAGCTGCATAGAGTGGTTCAAGAATACTCGTAAGAGTTGCTTGGTCAATTGATACTCCTAGTACATCACCACCATTTCCTAGCCGTTTTGCATCGATCTGAAGAAGTTCACGGTCACTGCCAAGTCGATCTGCAAGTTCCCAACCTACCGCTTCTGTTAATTCTTTCATTCCCATTTCTGGCAATTGCAACACGTGGTGTTCCAAAATCGCAGGTGGAAGTGCAACTGAACATGTTGTTCCAGTTAATCCTGCGTTATTGATTGCAGCACGCCAATCTTGCGAAGATATGTTTCGAGGATTATCCTCAATGTTAGAAACACGAGGGTTCTGTAAATAACCCTTTCTCCAACTACATTGGCCAATTGTTACATTTGTTGATTGCATTGCAATTCCAATGCAACCCTTCATTGTCTGCGTAAAACCAAACATTTAGGGCGCGCCCCCAGTGGTTTCAGTTACCGAAATTTTCCCTGTGAGAGGCGCAAGCGTGATTGTCCAAGTAAATTCTCCACTCGTGATATCTACACTTCCACCAAGGCTTGGAGAACCGTCGTTTTGGATGATCCCGCCTGTTAGATCAAAAGTGATCTCTTCAATTCCTGTTCCGAAGTTCAGGTTTTCTACAGTGATATCTCTGAATCTTGAGTCCTGCACAAAATCGATAATAGATTGCTGGTTTTGGCCCTGCGATTCAACTGCATCGTCTGCATACGTTGCCGCCATTGGATCAAATGGATCTGCAAGTTCATCCGACTCTAGTTCAAGGATGCACCAACCAGATCCATCGCTGTAAAAATGCACACGTCGAAATTTCTGTGTGGCAACAGCGTCCATTTGTGCAGAAAGCATATCTGTAACAAGAAGCCTTGCTGCTGATTGCCCAGATGCTGAAGCACCAGATGCTGCATACGGAATCACAATCATAGCCGCGATGCCAAGTACGACAACGACAGTCAATAACTCTACGAGAGACCATCCAGATCTTGCAAAAGCGTAAGATTGTGTAATTTCGTGTTTTTTCATACTGAACTCCGCATCTTGCGGCTTCTATCTCATTGCTGCATCGACTTATTGCGATGCCAAGACAAGGAAAACCAACCACTTACACGCTCAAAAAACATTCTCATTTCATTATCGGACCAACTTCTGATACAGGACCGGATACGACATCCAAATAAACAAGGCACACAACCTCCATTGTGTGCCTTGCGTTAATCTGCCCGAGGTGGCAGGGAGCGTTTTATTCTACGAATTCTGTACCATTAGCCGCGACTGCGTAGAGTCCGAAAGTTCCATTTCCACTGTCACGCCAAATCCAACCATCAGTTGCAGCGCTTGCGCCACCTGCAGCTACTGTGGATGACCCGGTAAGTGGATTCGATGGATCGAGCATCAAGTAATTATTGTCAGTCAAATCATCCCAACCGGTTGTAAGCAATGCTGGGTCAGCACTTTGTTGTGCTCGGTAAAGTTCAATTTGTCCGCGAAGCGTTTGAAGTTGAGTGCGAACAGCAGCATCATTGGCATCATCAGCAGCATTTGTGAATTGTGGAACTACAACGGCTGCAAGAATGCCAAGAATGACAACGACAATGAGAATTTCAATCAGCGTGAAGGCATTTCGGCGATTTGTATTAGGTGAAAGGGTTAGAGTATTCATGGGTTGGGCTCCCTTTGGCAACTTCGTTGCCGGTTGTTTGGGTTCATGCTCAAGATCACAGCGATCTTGAACCTCGGGTTGTACGTAGGCCATCCTGGCCACCAGCATTTGGCTTATGAAGCCCCCCTCTTCCGAGGAGCCGCGCAAACCTGTTGCTTCACTTTCATCGGAGGGTGCTAAGTTTCAATAAAGTAAAATAAATAAATACGCTTTCTTACCACTCGAGTCGCCTTCACAACCAAACCAACTTACCTAACCTTCCAACTGTTACACTGCCCAAACTATGTCCACACTTAGAATTAAACCATTTCAAGCCGTTCATCCATGCGGAGGAGACGCCCCAAATGTTGCATCAGTTCCTTACGATGTTGTAAATCGTGAAGAATCTGCTGTGATTGCACAAAAAAACGACGACAGCTTTATTAGAGTTGTCCGCGCGGAAGTTGACCTTCCTGATGTGGACCCCTACGACGATGCTATCTATATACAAGCCCGCAAAAACTATGATCGCCTTAAAGAAATGGGCGCATTGATAAAAGATAAGGAAGCAGGACTCTATCTATATAGACAGATCATGGGTGACCATAAACAGGTCGGCTTGGTCGCCTGCTGTCACGTCGATGATTACAACAACGGACTTGTAAAAAAACATGAAAAAACTCGCCAAGTTAAAGAAGATGACCGCACAAAACATGTAATTGCACTCGATGCAAACTCCGGACCAGTTTTTCTTACGTACCGAGGTACAAATACAATCGATGCACTCGTGTACGAAGAAGTTAATAAGCGCCCGATGTTTCACTTTGTCGCAGATGATGGTGTAACACACACTGGTTGGAAAGTTGAAAATGAAGACGCAATGCTTGCGGCGTTTGGAGAAATCCCAGTTGCGTATGTAGCAGATGGGCATCACCGTAGCGCGAGCGCAGCAAGAGCTGCTATCGAATGCAAAAACGCAAACCCAAACCATGACGGCAGCGAAGAATATAATTGGTTCTTAACAGTTCTCTTTCCAGCAGCACAGCTCGACATTCTTCCTTACAACCGAGTAGTCGTTGATTTGTGTGGAAAAACACCAGATTCCTTTATCGAAGAATTATCAGCTATTGGAAATGTTATTTCTTGCGAAAACGCTATCCCCGAAAAGTCGGGAACGTTCTGCGTCTATCTTGGTAAAAAACATGGGTGGTACAACGTGGAAATATCACCTAGCTCCATTGATACAAACGATCCTATTGCATCCCTTGATGTCGATCTTCTTCAAAAGCGCGTTCTTACGCCCATGCTCGATGTCGGTGATCCTCGAAGCGATATACGAATCGATTTCGTTGGAGGAATTCGCGGAACGAGAGAATTAGAAGACCGCGTCAATAGTGGTTCTGCTGCAGTTGCATTCTCCATGTACCCAACAACGATCGAGCAACTTCTTAATGTTGCAGACGCTGGTTTAATCATGCCACCAAAATCAACGTGGTTTGAACCAAAACTCCGAAGTGGATTATTTAGTCACGATTTACATGCGTGATCGTTTGCAAATTCAGTTAAAAACCCTGCAAACTTTTCACAGCCTTCAACAGGAAAAGCGTTGTACACAGATGCACGCAACCCCCCCACTGAACGGTGACCTTTAAGGCCCGACATACGACGCGTTGCCGCTTTTTCAAGAAAAAGTGCATCCAACTCTGGAGTTTGGCATCGAAATGAAATATTCATACGCGATCTGCAATCATCTCTTGCAATAAGTGAGTAAAAATCACTGCAATCTGCGAGTGCGCCATAAATGATCGAAGCCTTTGTCTCGTTCCGTTCTTCGATTGCTTGCAATCCACCGGCATTTAAAATCCACTTAAACACCTGCCCCATCAGATAAATCCCAAACGTAGGTGGTGTGTTCAACATCGATCCTTTACTTGCCTGCGCCTGATAATCAAGCATAAGAGGAAGTGTTCCATCACATTGTTCCAAGAGTGACTTTCGAATCACAACAAGTACTGTTCCCGATGGACCAAGATTCTTTTGTGCGCCAGCATAGACCATTGCATGTTTAGACCAATCAATAGATCTTGAAAATATGTCCGAACTCATATCACAAATAACTGGAGCATTTGTTGTAGGAACATTTTCATACCGTGTTCCATAAATTGTATTGTTTGAGCAATAGTGCAAATAAGCAGCACTTTGAGATAATTCTAACTCTTCATCGGAAGGACAATGGTCGTACTTTGTTGTTGAACCATCGAATGCAACATTAACATTGCCAATTTTTTTTGCTTCTTTGATTGCTTTTGAAGTCCACACTCCAGTATCAAGATAATCTGCAACACTTCCTTCTTTCAAAAAGTTCATTGCCAACATTGCAAACTGAAGCGTTGCTCCGCCTTGCAAGAAAAGTATTTCATAATCGTCTGGAATAGATCCAACTTCACGACAATCAGAAACCGCTTCGTTCATGACATTATCAAAGACTGGTCCCCTGTGAGAATGCTCGCAAATACCAATTCCACTATCTGCTATATCCCAAATATCTGTTCTCGCTTGCTCCAAAACTGGTTCTGGCAGCGTTGCCGGACCAGCCGAAAAGTTAAGTGCTCGATCTGTTGCTGTTTGGGTCATTACGCAATTCCTTATTCGTTTATAGAAGATGTCGTCACAGATAGCACATGCTCATATTCAAGCAAGGTTGCAATACAGTCTGGCGAGAGCGCGTTGCTGAGTTGAATTCGAGCGCATGCTGCTTTCGCACCTTGATACATCACGTTTTCCATTTCTTCAACATTCACGCCCTCTTGGCTCAGTATCTCAAAGACATGTGCAAGAACTCCGGGTAAATTCAAATGCCGTACACAGAGCATCGCTTTCGCAGAAGTTGATGTTGCACGGTTCACACAATTCAGCACAACACCATCTGACAAATGATGTTGAATAATTCGTATCGCTTCATCGGCAATCGCTTCTTGTGCTTGCAATGTAGATGCACCAACATGATGTGTTCCGTATACACCCTCGCAAGAGATAATTGAAGGGTTAAATATTGCATCACCCGATGTTGGTTCATTTTGAAAAACATCGAGACCAACTCGTATGTTTTTACTTTCAACTGCTTTCTGTAATGCAACCTCATCAACAACTTTACCCCTGCTAGTGTTAACAAATGTCGCGCCTTCCTTCAAAGCATCTACAAACGTTTCATCAATGAGATTTTCAGTTTCTGGGGTGGATGCAACGTGTACAGAAATCACATCGGACATTCTGGCAAGATTAAGTAAACTCTCACACCATCCAATTCCAAGTTCTGATGCTTTTTCTTCAGTCAAACTTCTTGACCATGCAACGATATTCATTCCAAACGCTTTTCCACGTTTAGCTGTTTCAAGGCCTATCCCACCGAGCCCAACGATGCCCAACGTTCGGCCACTTAAACCAAGTGATTTTGCATATTCTTTTTTTCGCCACTTTCCCTCACGTAAATCGGCGACTTGATCAGGCACTCGCCTGTCGCAAGACAAAATGAGCGACCAAGCTAATTCAGCAACTGCGATGGAGTTTTTTCCTGGACAATTTGCAACCGAGATTCCCATTGAAGATGCTGCTGCAACATCAATGGTGTCGTAACCCGCACCAGCGCGAATAATGACAGAAAGTTCGGGAGAAGCATCCATCATCTCACGAGTTACTTTAGTTGATCGAACAACAACTATTCTTGGACGTGTTTTCTCAATAGCTTCAACAAGCGTTTCGTCTTTCAGAGAAGCATTCAAGATAACGCTGCAACCTAATGCTTCAAGCGTTTGCACTCCGCTTTCACTAAATGAATCGGCGAGTAAAACTACCGCCTTGTCTGACCCCTCTAAATTACTTTTATTTTTTTGTGTAGCTGCTTGTTGTGACATCTCCACATTCTAACAAAACCACTACGTGGTTGTAGAAATAAGATGGTCAATCAAATCGCAAACTGCACCATCGATTAAATTGATCACATTTGTAAAACCATCACTACCGCCGTAGTATGGATCTGGAACTTCAGTAATTGTTTGATGGCTAACAAACTCTAATAATAAGTGGGTTTTTTCGGGATTTGCACCCATTGAAATCAGGTTTGCATAGTTATCGTTGTCCATACAAAAAATCCAATCAAATTCACTAAAATCACTTTCTTGCACTTGTCTTGCAGAGCCTTCAATTGTTTTACCTGCCAACTTTGCTGCTTTCCTCATTCTTCGGTCAGGCTTGTTGCCTGCATGCCAATTACCTGTACCAGCTGAATCTATTGTAAAAAGTTTTTCTAATTGCTTCTCTTCAAGTAGCGACCGCATCAGGCATTCTGCCGCTGGGCTTCTACAAATATTTCCCATGCATACAAACAATATTGCTATTGGTTTCTCAGAATTCACTCAAACCTTCTCGCAGATTTGATGGCCTTTATTCCAATGAGACCAAACATAATTGCTGCAATTACATAAATAATCCACGCTCGCACTTGACCAGTTGCTTGAAACCACGCAAGTGAAACACCAACAATTGCAAACATCGAGGACATGGCGTACAACGCCAAAACCGCTTTCTTCACCGATCCAAACTTCCGTTTAAAAATGTGATGGATATGATTTGCGTCTGGCTCAGAAATTGGCTTACCTGCAATTTTTCTTCTTGTGATTGCAAGCGCTGTATCCATAATTGGAAGCGCAAAAACAATCATGCCTGCAATCACCAAATGTGTTTGACCATTTTCACCGAGGAGTAGTACCATAACGATGCAGAGATATCCAAGCAACAAACTACCTGTATCTCCGAGAAAAATGGATGCAGGATTAAAGTTATATACAAGAAAACCTAGAACAGCCCCTAGTACTGCCATGGACAAAACCAAATTTGCTCCCAAAAGTGTTATTCCATCTAAACCCTGCATACCAAATAAATCAACTGGCATAGATTCTTCGATATGAAGGATTTTTTCTGGTGTCATCGTACTCAGCACAATGAGCGTAATTGCCATGATCCCAATTGCTGTGATAGCAGAAACGCCAGAGAGCAAACCATCAAGCCCGTCAATAAAATTTGCTGCATTACATGCGCCAAGAATAAACATGGCAATTATCACGACTCCAATGACGTACGCCGGTGTAATTGGATCTGCAAAAAAAATTGAAGAATCTGCAAATGAAAACTCACTAATATGCTTTGGAACACCAATCCCATTCAAGAATCCCATAGCTACATTCGTCCCAATACCCTGATGCGCCATTGCAGCAGCAGCGACAAGTTGTCCTGCTGTTTTATGCATAGAATACGAACCCCAAACATCATCTACAAAACCAGTAAACGCAATTGCGACCATACCAAACACAATGACAAATGGAACTTGCCGCATCATCATTGGCTGCTCAATAAAATCTGTGTAACTCATTCCAATTCCAACAAGAGTCGCAAACAAAATTACAAAACCGCCAAGATATGCAATTGGTTTTTTGTGCAACTTTCTAGCTTCATCTGGATGATCAACGATGCCTACCTCCCGAGCGACCCAGCGGATGAGGGGCGTAAGCACAACAGCAACAATAAATGACACTACCAAAATAGGTAGATACAACTTTACGAGGGAAGTTGTAGAAAGTAACTCAGTGGAGCTTGTTGCTAATATGGTTTGCACTGCCGTCATTCTCTATTTGTGCCAATTGAAAGCGATGCAGCAATCGAAGTAATTGTATGCTCGAGCGAAACTCTCGTTTTTTTACCAATCATTGATTCCAGTCGTGTGAGATCCGGTTGTCTATCCTGTAAATCTTCAAACCCTTCTCCATACACATCAAACATAGTCTTAAACATGATTTCTGAATTACTGTTCAGTGTTGTTTTCACAAGTTCAGCAAGTTGTAATATTGTAATAGGCACGTCACTTCCAACATTTACCGCCACGCCTACTGATTTTTCAGTATTCATTAACGCAATTAACATCGGGACCGTGTCACAAACATCGCAAAAACATCTTGTTTGCGACCCCTCTCCATACACAACGATAGGTTTGCTACAAAGTGCAGCTTCAACAAATCTTGGAACAACCATACCCCAGCCTCCACGTTGGCGAGGACCAATCGTATTAAAAAGGCGAGGAATCCTCACTGGTAATCCTTCTCTTCTATGCCAAGCCATTGCGAGATGTTCATCAAGCGCTTTTGAGCAACCATAAGACCATCTCGACTTAGCGGTTGAGCCAAACACTAAATCTCCATCTTCTTGCATTGGTAATGCATTTGATTTTCCATACACTTCACTTGTTGAAGCGAGCAACAGTGGGGTTTTATGTACCGCAGCAAATCGTAAAATAGCTGAAGTTTCAAGTACATTGGTTTCAATGGTCCTGATCGGTTCATCAACCACTAATTTGACTCCAACCGCAGCGGCAAGATGATACACACAATCAAATTTTGGTTGCAATGAATGCAGTTGATCGCTAACGGTTCCGTTTAAAACTGTAAGCCGCTCGTTATCAAAAGGCAAATTAGATCGAAGCCCCGTAGACATATCATCAATAACAGTAACATGGCTTCCATTTTGAAGGAGTGTGTCTACTACATGTGAACCAATAAACCCTGCACCACCTGTCACCAAGACTGTGCTTACATTATTCTCCGGATTAATATCTGAGTCACTTGGTTGGTCAAGGGTCATTCGTCCTCATCACTTTCAACATCCTCGGCGTAATTGATCATTGCAAGGTAATTTTTACGGAAATAACCACCGGTAGTTCCCTTAGCAGCATTGAGTGTCACGCCAAGCATCTCGCCTCGGCTTTCTGAAAGTTCGCGAAGCACTCTCGCAATGAGGCCGCGGTCATCTCGATCACTACGAACAACAACTGTAATTGCGTCAACTAAGTTTGCTAACAAAATTGCATCTCCAGCTACAATTGAAGGCGGCGCATCTATTAGCACTAAATCAAACTTTGATCTCAGTTGCGCAAATAAGCTCTTCATTCGCTCACTACCAAGCCGTTGGTATAACCTGTTCGCTGGTGAACCAGCTGCAATAACAGAAACACCTGAATCTGTCGCATGCGTGACCGTTTCAACTTCAACTGATCCAGTGAGGAGGTCTGCTACCCCTAATGAAGTATCGTCTACATCAAACATTGAGGCCGCGGCGGGTCGCCTAAAATTACAATCAATAACAACAACTTTTAATCCCGCTGCTACAGCAGAAATTGCAATATTTCCTATAACGGTTGTAGTTCCTGCTTCGGGGGCAGCTGCCATCAAGAGAAGTGTTTGATGAGATGATTTTTGCAGTGACCTATCAATTCCAACCCAAGCTTGGCGGCATGATTCTGCAAATACACCTTCGCTAGTGTGAAGAACCGCTAATTCTGGCGTTTCGATTTCTTCAGGATCCTCTTCGATATCTGGTAAAACTCCGGCTACTTTAGCACCCGGAATGATCATGACATCACTTGCAGACCTAATTTTCTGATCTGTTAGTTCTCTCAGGAATACAATGCCAACAAACGCCGCTGAGCATATGAACATTCCCGCTGGAACCATCACTTCAATTATTGGGAAAGATAATATTCTTGGCTCTTTCGCAAAAGTTGCTTGACGAACACGACTAGCATCGGCGCGGAGTTTCATTAGGCGCAAACTTGCTACTAGGCGCTGATTGTCATCACGTTGGCCCTCTAATTGCTTCCTCCGTGAGATCATGTGCTCAAATTGTGATTGATCTGCAGCTAATTCCCTAAGACCCGCGTCTTTCTTTTCAATTTCCTGTTCTGTTCGTTCTATTCCAACAGCTAATTTTGCTTGCAGATCAGAAAATTCTTTTAATTGTGCGTTCAAATTCCTGCGGATAATTTCATCTATCTTTGCAGCGATTTGGTCTTCTGTTGCTCGAACAGAAATCTCCACTTCCCTCACTTGTGGATGAGATGGATTTAATCGTTCTCGAAGCGCTCGGAGATTGGCTTGCAAGACTTCAAGGGTTTGTACCTGTCTTGCAATAATTGGATCCCGCTCTGCGAGCAAACGATCTTCCATTGTTGCATTGAGAGTTCCATCAAGTTTTGCTGCCACTTGAAGGTAAGTTTGTTGCGTAGCAGTTAATTGTGCCCGTGATCTTGTGATTTCAGCTGTTAGTTGTTGGATCTCAAACATATCTTGAGAAAACCGAGTATCGTCAAGAGTTGTAATCCCCTTCTGTCTAATAAACGATTGAAGCTCATCATTCAAATCCTGCAATGTCAACTTGATGTTTTCACCTTCTTCATCAAAAAGTCTTTCATTGCTTCTAAATATTTCATTATCAAGATCTTTTGCTCTCTCAAGATAAGAGGAAGAAATTGCATTGAGCAAAATTGGTACATCCGAAGCAACGTGACCAGACCAACTAATACCGTAAAGGTTTGTACCTTTTTTAATAGGAGTTTTAATTTCTTCTTCTAATTCATCCACTGCATCATCAATAAGGACAACACCATCTGAATCAACAAAACCCATCAGCCATGTGGTTTCCCTCATCGTTCGGTCAGAAACTGCAGTTGTTAAAATGTCTCGATCTTTAATAAGGAAGGTCTGCGTAGCCTGTACAAGTTCAACCATCTTTTCATTCGATGTATCAACGGTTCCGATGTCTGTTGCATCAGAAACGCCAGGGCGAACTTCAAACATCACCTCACCGGTATAAAGTGGATACACGGTTGAAAATACAAAGAAAGCTGCAACACCAAGCAGACCCCCTACGATTCCAAATATAGGCACGCCTTTCCAATGTCGCCTAAGAACCCTGATTGGATCAATCGCTCGCCCCTTGGGCATTGGGCGATTTGGAGTACTTGCTACCCTGTTTGGTTGTTGCGGTGATGCCATGCGTTTCTTTCCTTTGATTCCATTACTGACCGACAGCGGCCTGCGTCTTTCGAATATCGTCCTTTACGGCATGAATTCTGTCTAATGTGTGCTGATCTTTAGAAAGTTCTTCAGCAACCCGCAGATGCCCAAGGGCCTCATCATACTTGCCCTCATTCATAACCAACTGTGCCATATGGAGATACGCCAATGCAGTCTCTCCGTTTGCAATCGATCGCTGTAAAAAACTTTCACCTTTTCCAAGTTGTCCTGTTTGAACATAGCACCAACCAAGAGCATCTAACGCTTGAGGAGATCGCGGTTTTTGACTCCGTGCCCTTTTTGCGATAACAAGGCCTCGCTCTGGTTGTTTCAGTTTCCCAGCATAGAGGAGTGCCAATCGGGCCAATGCATTGGCGTTCTTAGGGTCAATTTGAACGAGGAACTCTAACGTTTCTGCTGCCTTGGTTGAATCGCCTACCAATTCATAGAGTTTTGAGACTGTATCAATTACTGACGGATGATTCGGAGCTAGTTCAGCAGCTTTCATGGCGATTTCTAACCCTTCTTGTGGTTTATTCAAATACACACCAACAACATAAGATAGGTTGTTTAATATGAGAGGCGAATCAGCGCGTTCTTCACTCGCTTCTCTAAATTGCTTCTCACCTTCTGCATATTTTCCGTCTTCTACAAGATATGCACCCTTCTGCATTATTGCACCTAATTTCAGATCTGCATCAGTTGCAGGATCGTTAATGATTTGATCTAGAAAAGAAATTGCATGATCAACTTGCTCACGGTCTAATTTCCACCAATAATTAGCAAAACCCATACAGTCGTTCGGGGTTGGGTTGTCTCCAATCAATTGCATTGCAAACGATTCCCCTTCTTCTGGATTATCTGCAAACAAAATTGACAAGTTTGCAAACCAGGGGAGAGCCGATGTTGATGCTAGCCAACCTTTTTCAATTGCATTTTGGTATGAGTCCCAAGATGCCTGCATTGCAATTTTACCATCTCTCTTTTGCCCAAGACCGAAGAGTGCTTTTGCCTCTATCGATTGAACAATTGGGTGCTGTTTGGCTAAGTGCCCTCTTGTCATTTTTAGAATGTCTTGATAAGGAAGATCTTGGTCTGTCCTTGTAATGCTGTCAAGCATAAATACCGATCGCATTGAAGGTTCAAGTTCAAGGGCTCGTAAATAAGACTGCGCTGCAGCTGCTCTATCATCAGTAGCTTGCATATACAAATCACCCAATCTTTGGTGCCACGTTGCAGATGATGGATTATTTTCAACACCGGCCAAAGCAGCGGCAACCGCTTTTTCAAAATCATCTGCATCAAGATGTAATTCAATCAACTTTTGTCTGATAGGGTTTGCGTTTGGTTTTTTCGCTAAAAACGAATCCAAACCATCAATTGCCCTGCGAAGTTTACCTGCAGACTGTAGCACTCTTGTTCGTACAATGGCGTATTCTTCGGATGATTCGTTGAATGCAGAGCCACGATCAATCAATTCGATTGCTTCTTCTAACAATGCTTCGTTTTGCGTAAGTGCATATTCACCAATTAATGATGCACACAATTCTAAAATTGGAGCTGGATTCGCAACATCCACAGAAATTGCTTTCGTTAATGAGGCGCGATACAACTCAAGTTCATTTTTAACTTCTGCAGTTTTCCCCTTCGCCAAAAGAACTTCGCTTTTACGACGGTGTATCAACGCTGTAAGCATTGCCTTAGAGTAAGCAATATTTGTTCCCTCATATCCTTTTAATGCTTCTTCTGCTTCAGAAAATCTATTTGCCAACACTAAAGCCCTTACCCATGGTGAGTACGCTTTCTGGTTACCAGAAACCCTTGCAACAAGTTCTAACTCTTTTGCAGCGCGATCATAATTTCTAGTTTCGGATTGCAGAAATAGTATTCCGATTGCAAAACTAATTTCCATTTGCTCTGTCTGCTCATCTCTTGCTGATTCAAGGACCGAAATCGCCTGAGAAATTCTTCCCGCACCTGTGAGAAAATTGGCTGCTGCAATAATTGAAGTTATATATTCATCAGTGCCTAGTTTCTGTGAAATATATTGATCAAGCACTTTTGAAGCTTCATCTAACCGACCACGTTCGCGTTCGACAGAAGCAAGAGCCATAGTTCCTCGAAGATCCTTAGGTGGTTGAGTTTGAGCCTTTCCAACTATTTCTTCTACAAGCTCAGTCCACGTAGTTTTCAAATCACTAAGCGCTCTGTTCTTTTGAATTGAGTTCAACCTCGACCAATCATTTGCTGAAAAATGGTGTGTTCCATCGGTATTCAAAAATAACTCTCTTGATGGGTTCTCGGTTACAAGTAATAATGCCAGTTGCAACGCATTGTTTTGATCATTAGGTAGTATTCTAAACAATTTTGATCGATAAGCCAGCACTTTGCTTGTATCTCCGTGCTGTAATTCCAATCCTAACCACGCCTCTTCAAGTTGGCCATCGGTAGGAAAAGCAGTGCGAGCGTTACGTACAACCCTCATAATCCTTTGAGGGTCTGCATTTGTTTTTATAAGATGCAAGAGGTGTATCATCACATTGTCAATGTTGCCGGGTGCCAAACGGTACGCTTCTTCATACGCAAGATGGGCTTCATTCGTGTCACCTACAAATTCATGGAATGAACCAAGTACTCTCCAAGACTGGGCGGAGTATGGATATTCCTCAGTCATTGTTATAACTATTTTTTCCATTCTTTGAATTTCAACTTCAAAGTTCTCTCCAGCAGCTTTCTTCGCTACTACCTGTGCAAGATATAACTGATATTCTTTTTGGTAGAGATTCAGTAGATCAGAATCAAATGTTTTTGCTTTCTCTAGGAGCGTATGTGCTAATTCAAAATTACCGTCTTTAATAGCAGTGTACAAATGGATGAAAACAAGATCTACTGTCTCAAAACCTAACTCCTCTGCAATTTGTTGATATTTCAAACCTTCCGCTTGAGCACGAACGCTCAGTTCTTCTGATTTAATTGCCGCGGATTCTTCACCCATTTGTCGCCATCGAGACGCTTGCTTTGCCTGGGTAGTAGAAAGGTTCAATAATTGTGCTGCGATGGCTACTGGTTTTTCTTCTTCAGGTATATCACTATTTTGAATCAGAGCGATCAATGCATCAACACGGTTATCTGAGAGAACCAGTATCTTAAGTTCTTCAAGACGTTTAGGATTTGGATTCAACGCAATTGCTTTATCTATCCATATTATTGCATTTTCTTTATCATCAAGAGTATTGTACGCCAGTGCCATAGCTTGATACAAACGCCAATCTGGCTCAGAAATTGACTCCATCTTCGTGCGAACAAGATCCAGTGCTTCATCAGCTTTTCCCTGAACAATCAATTGTTCTGCAGATGAAAGAATAGTAAGCATCGGATCATTAAACTTTGTTTCACTATTACCTTTTTGCAAGGCAATTGTATCTAGCATATCTTTCAGATCTTGATCATTTGCGATGAGATCTGCAGGCAAATTAGCTAATGCAGTAAGAGCAGCATCATTATTTGAAAGAGACATTTCAATTTTTGCCATCAATATGTAAAAGTCAAAGGAAACGTTTTTTTGCAAATCAATAACATCTGTTAGTCGTTCTTTTGCAAGGCCCGGTGCTCCAGATATAAACAAGCACCTTGCAGATTTAAGGTAAACCATAAATTCAGTCTGAGGAAGTGGGTAGCGAGAAATCAAATCTTCATACTTTGTTGCCGCTTCCCTAAAGTCCTGTTGTACCATTAATAAATCGCCGTCTGCTTCGAGGATCATCGGATTCGTACTATCCCCTGATACATAATCCAATATTCTCGCTTTCCAATCACGGGCAATCGACAATTTTCGCTCTTGATCCTCTTCGGTTTCCGCTTTGTCGGCATCGACAATCGCTAATTTAAACAAAATATTTGCAGCCTCTGGTCGCAAATAAAACTGCTGCGTTGAACCTAAACCAACAGGTTGTTGTGGAGCATCGAGCGCAATCATCGCCTCAACTTTTGCTTCTTCACTTCTTCCAAGATCCTTTAGTGCATTAGCGTAGAAATAGCGAATAGTTTGATCATCTTCGTTCATTTCGAGATGTTGCTTATAAATATCGACACCCTTTTCTCGCCCACCATTACCGCTCCCAGAAAGAAGTCCCACAACAGCGAGCGTTCGATCAGAGTGAATCGCGGGATCATACGATGCAATTAAAGCGTCAATTGATTGAATCGCGATACGGTTCGCTTCATCCACTGCGGCCTGAGAATACGTACCAGGTTTTTCCCTGTTGGCAGTGAGTACTCTTGCTCTGTGTAGAAGAGATTCTTTTGAGTACACAAATGACATCTCAAGAGATCCACCTGCTGCTTCAAGACCCTCCTTCATTGTTTGCTCAGCTTTTACTCGGTTCTTTTCTGCTTGAGCAGTGCGGTCTTCGCTGATCAGTTTGTAATACACTGACATTCTTCCGTGGGCGAGTGAACTCCATGCAAGCTCATTACCCGGATCACTTTCAAGACCTTCAAGCAAATCTAATTCGCCCGGAAAACGAATATTTCCATCATCATCAAATGTATCTGTCATCCCAGAGTGTTCAATTTTTAAAAAAGTCAAGCCCCTGTAAATTTTAGCTTCATATCTTCTTGGATGATCTTCTGGAAGTCTATCGAGAATAGTATCAGCCTCATGTTGCAATTGTGTCCAGTACTGAAGACCCTGCGTATTCATTGCAGCTTTATGTAGTTCATAAACCAATGCAAATTGTGCATCTGCATCATTGGGGCTATATCTTGCCTTGTGCACAAGCGATGCAATGTAATCGCCGTAAAGAGTACTTGCCTCAAGGGGAGTAACAGGAACAATGGCTAGGGTTGCTTCTTGTAACTTTGATATATGTGACATATTGGAAGGTTCTTTTTTTACAGCACGTCCGTACATCTTCCTTGCTTGCTTATAACTTCCCTCTTCCATCAACACATCACCTGCTTTGATGTTACGTGCTGCGCCACTATATACGTTGATAAACCAAAATCCTCCAACAAGCGCAAGCGTCAACATTGACACTGCAACCACAACAGTAATCAGCTTCTTGTTTGCTTGTGCCTTTTTCTTAGATTTTAAATTCTTTTTTTTCTTAGCCATCTTTTCAATACGTCCTATTTAGATCACTTTTATTATTTGATTTCTTGTTGTGTAACTTCCACCCAATCTGGGAGGCATGCCATGATGTCTGGCATGAGTTCTTTTGAAAGGTCTGATACGATTTCGGAATAATCGTCAATCGTAAAGTGCTGATTTCCCCGAATTGTAAACTGTACTTTGCAATAATATGCATATTTTGAAGCCGGATTAAAGGCGAGTAACCGAATCTGCTCTGGATACGCAGTCGTTTTTCCATTTGCTACAAAAAAATACCCAGCAATGACCCGGTCATCTCCTAATTCAGGGTGAGAAAACTCAGTAGTACGAATTTCAAACTCTCCCAATGGCATATGGATGATTTCTTCCTTGCCTATAACTGGGTTCAATTTTGTCACGTAAGGAATTTGGGTGCCATCAAGTTCATTTTCTGCATCAAGTAACCAAGATTTATCACCAACATCAATTGAAACCGTTACAGGCTCTGCTGTCAGTGGAATGAACCCTCCTGCGACCATGCATCGATCCGGCACGTGTGGAACAGCATCAATTTGACCCGTGTAATACGCGATATGCAGTTGAACCATTGGAGCTGCAGAAACAGGATTAGAATAGTTTCGACTGAGATACATATCGGTGCCGAGTGCTTCAACTCCAGCTTTGTCAAATCTGCTGTCTTCGCCAACGGATTTCCACGGACCAAGGGATGACGGAATCACTGCTAAATCTTGTCTAGGATATACCGCTTCCTTGTGCAGATAGACGTTCAAGGCCTGAACGCCAACCTGTAAAGCGACAGCAGAAGTTGTGAGTAAACCAATCACAATTACAAATCCTACTGTAGTTGATTGATTAAACTTGATCTCGGTGCTCGCTGAAACTTCATCATCTACTTCTTCATCATCTTCGATGATGATATTTTTAAGTAACCACACAATACCTAGATAAATGAGAAACGCTGGAATAAGCCAAAGTGTTCCAATAAATGTATGAAAATCACCTGTTGCAAAACCACTGTCTGCAATACTGAGAATTCCCAAAGTCATAACTCTTAAAATGTTGACAAACACTGCTGTAGGAACTGCTAGTAGCACAAGAATTGCTCGTTGCCAAAAATGTCGCAGTCCCGTGTACGCCATTGCAACGCCAAGTGCAAAAAACGCCATCAACATTCTCATACCCGAACACGCTTCAGCAATATTCAAGGGATACAACTCGCCATCATAAAAAATATCAATCGTGTTCCCAGAACGTGTTACATCAAGCCCAAGAAAAGAAAGCCCATAATATGAACCAATTGATGCAATATCTTGAAGTTTAAATGTTACAACTTCCATTAAACGATCCGAAATGGTTTGCCCAAACAGTATGAGATACAAGAGAGGGAACCAAAGATATTTCATTGCGTTCCAACCAAATATAAATAACACAATACCTACGAGAGATGCACCTACACCAATTCCCATCAAGTTGTGATGATGCAGCGCCATAGGTCCTAGTGCACATAATGTGTACCATCCCAATCCAAATATCAGCAATACAATTCCAAACCATGCTCGTTTAAATGGTCTTTCAAGGAGACGATTTCTACACAACCATACAAAATATCCAGCTATGAATGGAATTATCAGCGTGTGGCCCCAGTCTGCCTGCTGTTTGATTGCAAAAAGTACCTGTCGTTGGAAAAAATCCCAAAAAATCCAAGCAAATGCAAGCATAAGCAAGCCACTCCACAACAGTAACTGTTGAGGACGGGGTGTGTATGCAGCCGAGTTTGATCGCTCTTGATTCATGAATTCCGTTGATCGTCTTGTATAACTTCGCACTTCATCTCAAGTAGAGTTTTTAGTACACGATCCCTGAACTCTGCAGTACGTTCTACACGTGTCAACAGTTCAGCATGCATGTTAGAAACCAGATCTTGGCGGAGCACCGAATACATCGTTGCCAAAATTACGATCTAACAAGAAACCGAATCCATAGGAAGTTCTAAATCCGTTGCGAATTATCGCCATTGGTGTTGATCCCCAGTCAGTACCAACACTGATCAAATCATCTGGCCTGAGAAAAATGTCCGGCTCAGTCTTTTGCATAATTGCTGCGAGATTCAGCGTCACTGTTGCTTCAATGTTCTCCCCAATTCGCCGAGTTACGCTGACCTTCTCAGGTTTAGCAGTCGGTCCAAGACCTCCAGCTGCGGCAATCATACGGGCGAGAGTTAAACCACCCGTTGCAGGCAATTGAAAAACACCTGGCCTTGCAACTGCTCCACGAAGATAAATATTGCCAAGTGGAGAAGCTGCTACGTAGATACGATCGTTTGGTCGAACCACGATGTTGTACGAACTATCCCCATGTTTTAAACGGTCCCATGGAATTTCAATAATTCGCTCGAGCATCGAACTAGGCTCACTGGGTTCTTCTTTTTGATTCTCTTTTTGTTTGTTATTTTTATTTGCTTTGCTTCCTCCAGCATCGACAGGAATCCATTCATCTCGTTCGGGAACGTAAATAAATGCAGGAGCTGCAGTGGGGGCATTTGCTGAGGGGGACATAAGTTGGTCAATATCAACAGGGGGTTTGTTTGTTGCTCTAACTGGCACAAGGTCATCTATATCAATCAATTCATTTGGATCATCTTGCAGTATGCCGGGCAAAATAGTTGTTTTTTTCTGTGCTTCTGTTGCTGCTACTGGCTCCGATGCTTCAGCAGGTACAGTTGGATCGATTGGCTCAACTGAATCCACACCCTTGTCTTTGCTTACCGGGTCAGAGGATGGTGGCAAAGAGTCACCAATATCAAGTTGGTTTATTAAATCTTCGATACTAACGTTGGGTGAAGGTGTGGTCGTTGGAATATGTGGAGTTGGCACATAAGAACTGTGTTTTTCGGTTGGTGTAGCAGCAGCACCAGATGTAGTTTGCTCCCAAGAAGGAACGACTTCATCGCTTAAAGGAAGTTGCCGAATCACATAGATTTTTTTTGTCGTTTGTGGAACACCACCTGCAAGTGCGAGTGCATCAACGAGGCGAAGATTAGGGTCTACTAGATTAAAAACACCCCACCGCTGCAACTCTCCGTACATCGTGTATGTAAATGCTGTCGAATCAACCATGCTTACCTGAATACTTGGATTTGACATGACCTTTCCATACGCCTGAACGAGCCGATCTTGAAATTCTTGCTGTGTCAAACCTGCGGCTAGTACATCACCAACTTCGGGTACTCGAAAATATCCACTTTGATCGACACGTCTCGTGACTTGGTGGTTTTGTTGTGGATTGTATAAACCGTAAATATCAGCTGTAAGCGCATCACCTGGTGCAATGCGGTACGTGAGATCACCGGGCATAAGATCAGCCGATGTTACTTTTGAAATTTGCCCTCTTTGGAGCGGCTCTTCGATAATGTCAATGCGATCTAGGATAGGAATGGTGGTCGGAGTAGGTTTGTAATATCCAGCAGCTGTCGGATCGCCCATCCATGCGTTTGCGTTGCAGCCTGACATCATCGCTGAGATGAGCATCAATGAAATAATTATGAGGGTTTTTGCAATCACTCGTTGTCGCATATTCTTCCAGTCAATCTGTACATACTCATCAAACACACAGTCTCCCCCCATGTCGTCCACGGTGACGTACCACCACCATGCCATCAATATCGCGGATGGTATCGGACTTTATCGACTAGAGAAGGCGTTCTAGTTAAAGGTTCTGAACCATTGGTAGAATACTGCTGTGTCCTCTTCTCATACAAAATCAGATCTTTCTCCAGATGGAAAACCTAACCCATCGATAGCCCGGCATGGGCGACCATTAGGTGGTGATACGGCTAGAAGTACAAGAGGTTCGGCAATTGTTGATCTCAGCGGGCAAGTACTTAACAATGGTGCCACAACACACCTTACCCAACCACGAAAACCTACGTGGATCCGTGCCCAAATTCCTGGAGGTAAGGGATATGAAGCAATACGAGACAACATGGAGAAACATGGGCTTTCAACCGTGTGCCAAGAGGCGTCATGTCCAAACATCGCAGATTGTTGGTCGAGAGGGACTGCAACAATTATGATTTTGGGTGATATTTGTACTCGGTCCTGTGGATTTTGCAATGTTCGAACTGGAAAACCCCTGCCACCTGATTATGACGAGCCAAAAAATGTCGGCAAATCTGTTGCCCTCATGGGTTTAAAACACATTGTTATTACATGTGTAGATCGAGATGATCTTGCAGATGGCGGCGCATCGATCTGGGCAGAGACAATCAAGGAAACACATCGACAAGCACCAAACACCTCTGTTGAGGTGTTGGTGGGGGATTTTGCTGGGGATCGAAGTGCAATGCAGACCGTGATTGATTCAAAGCCAGAAATTCTTGCCCACAATATTGAAACTGTGCCAAGAATGCATCGTGCAGTTCGACCACAAGCAACGTATGAGCGATCAATTGGCGTACTTCAACAAATTGGCAATTCTTCACTTGTGAGTAAAACCGGAATTATGGTCGGGATCGGTGAAACTGATGAGGAAGTTATTTCGTTGCTTGAAGATATCCAAAAGAGGGCTCAGACTGAAATAATCACGATTGGGCAATATTTACAACCCACTCGTAACCACTTGCCAGTGGAAAGATGGGTGCACCCTGATCAATTCAAAAAATATGAGCAGATTGGCCTTGCTTTGGGGTTCCGTGTAGTGGAAGCAGGCCCCTTGGTCAGGAGTTCCTACCACGCAGAAGAGCAAGTGCTTACGCTTGAATCTAGAAAACTGGTGGAATAATCCAACTTTTCTTATTTCTTTTATTCACAGTGCTTTAGATCATGATTTGAACGACCGAATAGAGGGGTATGATCAACGACAGAGCATTGCAATGTACCAATTCCGAAACAGATCAAAGAGATGGTAAAGAACGCAAGGCGTACGATGGTGAAGCCGTTTTGCGGTGGAGCCATGATTTTAGTACACCAATTCGATATACGGTCGTTGACCGCAGTGATGGTGGGTTGCGAATTATCTCGCATCTCCCGCTCACAGAGGGTATGACCGGTTTAATCACACGCTACTTACCAGAAGGCTTGTCGGTAAACCAGCCAGTTATGGTCGCTTGGGCTAGCTCAACACCTGACGACGACGGCTACCATTGCGGCATTTGGTTTTTTGGAACGCAGTAACAAAACACCTTCCAACCATCGGGAATGAGAAGTTGGCATGCCTGTAAACACTCGTTATGTGTGTTTTACAGCACTTTTAACGTCCAATATCCCTCTGTATAGCTTTGCAATGCTCAAACAAGTGCATCGCTTTCAATTCAATCAAGATGTACTATCAACGCCGCGAGCCTCCGGCTTGAATGGCGGAGGCTCGCGGTGGAGAGAAGGAAGGAAAAGGAGAGGAGAGATAGTTTTATTGATGTGACTTGTGTGCCACTAAGTAGAGAACCAGACTGTTTTGCATTCCTTTCAATTATTTCAATTTTTATTTTTTTGAGCGAAAATCATGAGAAGAGGGTTATCTATTATGAATGAGCGGAGTGCTCATTCCTAACTAGACAGGAAGTCGCCCATGATCGCCGACACCGCACCATTAGGCCGAATAGGCCCAAAATCAATTCCAAAAAAGGCTGATGCTCCAGCCCTTCGCCTTCAAAACAATCAACAACCTGATCGGCTTGGTACATTTTTTTCAAATTTATCTTGGACAGACAGGCAAATTCTCGCCCTGCATTTTGCAGAACGACTTTCAGCGTGGGAGATCCATGTTGTCCTCAACATGTCCATGTCTGATGTTCTGTGCAGAGTACAACGGCTCCGCAAACTTGCCCGAGTGTCCATCGAAGCTAGCCGTGGAGGCGCTGCGCCCAAACTCGCATAGAACCAACTGCGTATCTACTACGCTTTTTTGTGTCATTATCCCCTGTGTTACAATGGTGTGATGAGCGTTGATTTACGAAGCGATACTGTCACAAAACCTACTCGGGACATGTTAGAAGCGATGATCGCTTCACCTGTTGGTGATGATGTTTGGGGAGATGACCCTACCGTCAATGCGCTGCAAGAGAGATGTGCCAATTTGTTTGGCAAAGAAGCTGCGTGCTTTGTCCCATCAGGAACAATGGCGAATCAACTCGCAATTCGCGCACAAACCCAACCGGGTGATGAAATCATCATCCATCAAGAAAGTCATATCGTTCGGTACGAAGCGGGAGGCGCAGCAGCACTGAGTGGATGCAGTTTTGCAACTACCTCTGGTGACAGAGGTTTTTTCAACAGCGAAGATGTGCAGCGGCTCACCCGTGACAAAGATGCACACTTTGGCAACTCACGATTGGTATCACTTGAAAACACGCATAATCGCGGCGGTGGTTCAATTTGGCCACTAGAACAACTCGCTTCAGTTTGTGAAACTGCCCACTCATTGGGACTTTCTACACATCTTGATGGGGCAAGAATATGGCACGCCATCATCGCAACAGGAATCGATGCAGCAACATGGGCAAAGCCATTTGACACAATTTCTGCATGTTTTTCAAAAGGTCTAGGCTGCCCAGCAGGTTCAATCGTGGTGGGATCCAAGGACACCATTTACAAAGTTCACCGTTTTCGAAAACAATTTGGCGGCACTATGCGACAAACAGGAATTCTCGCAGGCGCAGCAAACTACGCGCTTGACCATCATGTCGACCGCCTCGCTGATGACCATCGCCTTGCAAAACAACTCGCTGAAGGCCTCAGTTCGATAGATGGCATCACTTGCGACATTGAAAACACCGAAACAAACCTTATTTTCTTTGATATAGACCCTCGGATTGGAGATGGTCCCACCATTTGCCGACAACTATCAGAGAATGGCGTTCTCTCTGAAGCGCTAGATCCTCAACGAATTCGCTTTGTAACTCACTTAGGTGTGAGTAAGATACAGGTCGAAGAAGCTTTGGATATTCTAAAAAGACTATGCGTTTAATCTCATTCATTCTCCCAACACTCCTTCTTGCAACAACTGCAAGTGCATTTTCACAACGTCAAAAGATGCAATGGAGCGACATCAATACCCGTGAAGTTGTCCGTTGGGAAGGTGATACTGCAATTCTCGCTCAGGGCGCAACCATGACAGAACTGCAATGCAACATCTTTATCGATTCAAACAAGGTTCTTCGTGCGATTGATTCTTTTGGAATCCCAGAAGCGTGGACCAAAATTACATATCGATCTGATGAAGAGCTCAAACAACAACGCGATTCGTTAAGTGCCAAAGCACATAAACACGGAATCAAAATGAACCCTGAAGACTACAACTTTAGTGTTGATTACAACTGGGTCGTTAACAACAGCGTTGCTGATCTTCACGACATTGCAAATCAAATTCGAAGTACTGCTCGTCGTAAAGGGTATCGATCGAGAAGAGATCTTATTGGCGCCATTGCATCCTTTGTCCAAGAGTTGAAATACCAACTTCCACCAGAACATAGGTTCAATGATGATGGAGAAAAAATTCTCACCGCCGGAGCAACCATGCCACTAGAAACACTAGCAAAGCGGTGTGGTGATTGTGATACAAAAAGTTTACTCTTTGCAGGGCTTGTTCGATCAATTTCGTTGGTGGATGTCATTTTTGTTGCCATAGAAGATCATCTTTTCACAGCTATTCGGATAAACCCTTCCCAAGGCGATCATTCCATCCGACATAAAGGAAGAGATTGGGTACTGCTAGAATTAAGTGATTCGTGGCCTATTGGGCACGTTCCAGAAAATCATCTCAGTGTCATTCGTAGTGGCAAAGAAGCGTATCGAGTGATTGATATTGATTAAAGAAAGTTTTTACACAATATGAAAATATTGCATTATTTTCCAACAACGCGCTTATCCGAGGGCGGAACTGTTCGAGCGGCAATCGATTTCTGTGCTGTGCTCGCAAGGCGAGGACATGAAGTCTATTGGGTGACATCTGATGATACTGACGTACCACAATCTTGGAAAAATGGTGAAGACGCATGCCCTGCCGTGCACATGCTTGGTCCCCTTGGTTCTGGAAAACGCCTAACAACAAACCAACTTACTGAAATTAAAAAACTTGTGAGTGAAGTAGATGTTGTACACATCCACGCGATGTGGGATTTATCTAATCCACAAGTAGCAAAAGCGTGCAAAAAAGTAGGTACTCCGTGGGTTCTTAGTGTGCATGGGATGCTCGATGATTGGTCGATGAGTCAACGTAAGTTAAAGAAAGTTATCTACCTTGCAACTGCAGGTCGAATACTCGCTCGAAAAACAACCATCTTTCACACAACTGCTGAAGAAGAAAAACGACAAGCTGCAAAATGGTTGAAACACGATAACATTGCTGTGATCCCCTGCATCGTTGATTTGGAACCATACAAAGAAGTACCCAATCCAACGCTTGCATACGAAGAGTTTGGGAAAGTTGATGAACCAACAGTTCTTTTTCTCAGCCGTGTACACGAAAAGAAATCAATTGAAACACTCATCGATGCAACGGCGATTCTTAAGAAAAAAGGTGTCCCAATCAGGCTTTTTATTGCTGGCATTGGCGAGCAGGCATATATTGATTCACTCGAACAAAGAGCAGTGGATGCTGGGATAGACGACCAATTCACACTATTAGGCATGGTCGTTGGCAACCTCAAACTCTCTTTGTATGCGATGGCAGATGTGTTTGCGTTGCCAACCCAACAAGAAAATTTTGGGCTTGTTTTCGCAGAGGCGATGTTGTGTGAAACACCAACCATTGGAACGAAGGGCACTGACATTTGGCGAGAACTAGAAGAAAGTGGCGCAACGATCGCAGACCGGACACCAACTGCCTTTGCTCACGCCATAGAAAAAATTACCTCTGATCCTGAACTTGCAAAAACAATCGGGGAAAGTGGAAGAAAAAAAATACAAGCATGGCTCGACACAGATGTGGTTGGCAAGCAGTGTGAAAAAATGTATCAAAATGCAATCAACGCACGTTGATGTTGAACACAACTTCCCTCGTTGGTTCTACATCTTTTTCCCATGGACGATGGTATTTGAAAGTCAATGTAGTTGCCCCAATTTTTTTGGAAGCTAACGACCAAGACATGATCCCACCAACACCCACACGTCCGCTTGCGCTCGATGTGTAGTTTTTTGATTTACGTGAAATAATGCCTTCGGGATTCATAGTAAGTGACCACTCATAACCGGTTGTTGGATTACTTTGTAATTCAATGTTAAACACGCGATTTGGTGCGATTGTTATTGCCTGCTGCGCATCACCCGGTGTAAATGGTCTAGTAATTGTGTCGTCCTCAGTTGTTTGAGGAGACGTACAACAAAATAAAAATAAACACGCAAGAACTGAACAAAATTTTATCATGTGTGCAGGATACATAATTCTGGTTTTAGTTGTCGGGTGATGGGGGCACTTTCGAACCATGTGGATCTTTTTCTGCATCACCAAGGCGTGACTGCATCTGAGTGGACGTAACATGTTCGAGACGCTCAGCAGATTGATGTAATTGGTAAACATCTTGCGGAAAATGTTTATCGAGATATGTTTCCCACAATCGGTGAGATCGAACTATAAGCGCCGCCTCTTTTCGACCTTGCTCCGTCAATCGCCAGAGAGGATATTCAAGGCAAATATTCCCTAGTTTTTGCAGGTGCCGAATTGCTCGCTTCACTGATCGCTTAGGGATACAGAGTGCGTTCTCAAAGGAAATATCAGAATTTTCACGACTCCGTTCTTCAAGCCTCCAAAGCAAGCCAAGAATATCCTCGCGAATGATGTCTTGTTGCACCCTTTTTCGCCGCATCGCAGCACTCCAAACGCCATGCTTCGGCGAAAAAATCCATGTAAGAAAAAACAAAAAGCCCACGACAACCGCCATCGCTCCTGCGGTACTTGTTCCAGAAAATCCAAATACTGGTGGAATCGTTACAGCAGATATGTGCCCACCAATCGAACCAACAATCGCAATGGCAATGGCGATCAAAAACATTGCACCGTATTTATCCGTCAACAGATAGGCTGCTGATGCAGGAACAATCAACATCGCAATCACCAATATAGATCCAACTGTTTCAAATGCTGCCACTGCAGTTGCTGCAGTCATTGTCATGAGCAGATAGTGCATCGTGCTTGGTCGAATACCCTGCGTCATCGCAAGCGCTGAATCGA
Source organism: Phycisphaerae bacterium (assembly GCA_018656645.1). Lineage (GTDB taxonomy): Bacteria > Planctomycetota > Phycisphaerae > Phycisphaerales > SM1A02. The sequence goes on along the minus strand of JABHZL010000075.1, from coordinate 26,702 downwards.
AAGATGTGATTTTAAATTCCTTATAAAAAATCAAAATGATGATCGCGTTCGCAATCAATGCTACACCATTGACAACTGCAGCTCGTGGAACTGCCCATGAGCCAATTGTAATTTGATCAAAATAAGCAAATTCCACCGCGCCATACAACACACAATCAGGGTCAATGTCAACGTGATCGACTGCTTGTCGCATAAGCACAAGGCCTGCTGCAAACAACACCGTAAATACAATCCCGATTGCAGCACCTGTTTCAATTTTTCCAAGTGTTTCAATTGCTTGCACAAGAAATGCAGTTAGTAAACCAATAATGACGGCACCAATCAGCATTGCAGTTGGCTCACGACTTCCGGTCACCAAAAACGCAATTGCAATTCCAGGCAAGACTGTATGACTAATCGCATCTCCCATCAAACTCATTCTTCGCAAGACAAGAATACAACCCGGTAGTACACATGCTGCTGCACATAACGAAGCAATGACGCAAATCCATGTATCAATGGGTGTCCAAATCATCCACGTTCACCTAAAGGGTGTGGACTTGTTGTAATAGGGTCATTCCCGAGCAACGCTTCGAGTTTTTCAACCATGCTTGTCCCCAGAACATGTTCGATCATGTCTGCATCTCGGTCTACGTGGTTTGGTGCAATGTCTGCAAAGTTTATGAGATAAGTTTCCCACAATCTATGATTGCGTACCACACGTTTCGCCTCAGCCATTCCAAGAGCAGTGAGCGACCAACAATTTCCCTTCCTCGTTGCAAAACGGTGACGTTCTAAACGAGAGAGCAATCTTTTTACTTGCGTTTGTGGCCACGACCTCGTATTTGCAATCGATTCGAAGTTACACAATGTATCTTCTGAAGAAACTTCAAACATGGCTCTCAAGATGTGTTGCATCGCAACTCGCCGATTCAGCCTCCACACTTTCCACAGCCTTACAACAATTCCATTGACTGGCCCAAAGATAAAACTGAAGACAAACCATCCTCCGCACACAAGAACGATCACTGGCCCTGTAGGCATACGTGGTACAAGGGCGCTTACTACACCACCAAGCCAACCTCCCAAACAACCAATCAATGCAGAGACAAGCAAGAGAGAGCCTATTTTTGTGCACCAATATCTCGCGGATGCTGCTGGGACAATCAACATAGCAACCGCCAGCACAAGCCCTACTGATTGAAGGGCAATCACTGTCACAATTGCAACAAGCGACATCAGAACAATGTCTAACCTCAAAATTGGCCAGCCCTGTGCTGCACCAAATTTTTCATCAAAACAGAGCGCTGTAAACTCTTTCCTAAGAGTAAGAACAATGACTCCAATGCAAATTGCCACTATCGATATCGCCTTTGTATCGCCTGCGACCATTGATGATGCCTTTCCGAAAATAAAACCATTCAGACCTGCAGCGTTTCCGGTTGGCATTTCAGTTGCTAAGCGGAGCAAGCAGAGCCCGAGACCAAACAGCACACTCAGCACAATACCAATTGCAGCGTCATCTTTTAGTATCGTTGTTCTTCTAATTCCAAGAATTAACAAAACACCTACGCAGCCAAATATAAATGCACCGACCATCAGGCCAAACATTGATTTGCCTTGCATTCCAAGTCCAACCATCACCATGAATGCAACTGTGATACCCGGAAGTGTTGCGTGACTCAGTGCATCAGCGGTCAGCGCTCGCTTTCGTAGTAATAAAAAAGTCCCAACTATTCCTGCTGCAATACCAAGTGCCATGACACCGAGAATGACAACCCTTGTGTTATATTCTTCAAGAACAAGCACACGCCAAATTTGTTCTGCAGTTGGAAACACAAAACTTACATCAGAAATGGAGTGCCCTGCGTTCAAACCTTACTGCTTTGTCTAGCAAGAAGCCCCGCGGCTTCGTCGAGTAATGTCAAACGTCCACCATACGTTTTGCGCAAGTTTTCATTTGTAAATACTTCTTCAACTGTGCCATGTGCAACTACACGCATATTCAACATAATGACATGATCAAAATAATCTGACACCGTTTGCAAATCGTGATGCACAACGATCACAGTTTTTCCTGAAGATCGCAAATCACGTAATACGTGCACGATTGCACGTTCCGTTGCCGCGTCTACGCTAGCAAATGGCTCGTCCATAAAATAAATATCTGCATCTTGCGCAAGTGCTCTTGCAAGAAAAACTCTTTGTTGTTGCCCGCCTGAAAGTTGGCTAATTTGCCGATCTGCGTATTCTTCCATACCAACACGCTTTAGTGCATCCATCGCAAGACGTTTGTCTTGTGACCGAACCGGCCTACACCAACCTATTTTTCGATACCGTCCCATGGAAACAACACCAATTGCGTCAATTGGAAAATCCCAGTCCACTGATTCTCGCTGCGGAACATATGCCACTCTGTGTCTTTGTTTACGAAACTGTTTTCCATAAATTGAAATGAGTCCCGATGCCTTTGGAACAAGTTCCATTACTGCTTTAATTAACGTACTTTTTCCAGCACCATTTGGACCCACAATTGCAACGAGTTTTCCTGATGGAATATCTAGGTCTACATCCCACAAAACGGGCTTTCGGTGATAGGCAACGGTTAAATCGTGCACCGAAACAGCTGCGTGTGGTGAGTGTTCACTACCTAATTGCGAGGCACGTTGTGTCATCCTAATGTAACCTTAGAGAATCGAGTGCTGTTTTGTTGGGGGTAGTTCAATGAGGAAGAAGAGTTGTCGCCGATGCGCAAGGACTCAGAGTCGTGTTCTTCTTTTGACGAGAGCTTATCTTGCATCCCCTTTGCTGGCGCATCACCGCCAAGCGCTCTCGTGATCGTCGTTGCGTTGTGGTCCAACATGCCAATATACGTACCTTCGTATGTACCATGCTCACCCATCGCATCTGAAAATAAGCGTCCACCTATAATCACTTCGTGCCCTCTCGATGCAGCGCCTTCAATCAACGCATTTACATTCCGATCAGAAACACTTGATTCAACAAACACAGCCTGAATTTTTCTATCAACAAGAAGATCAACAAGTTTATTTACATCATCAATGCCAGCTTCAGATTCTGTCGACAATCCTTGGATGCCAATTACTTCAATCCCGTAGGCTCTTCCAAAATAATTGAACGCATCATGCGCAGTAATCAGCACTCTACTTGTCTCTGGAATCGATGCAATCGATTTTTCAATGTACGCGTGCAAGGTAGCGAGTTCTTTTTTATATAATGCTGCACGTTTGTTGTACTCCGCACAATGTTCTTGGTCCTGTTCGCACATTGCACTTGCAACAGCATCAACTGCGTAAGACCACGACGAAACATCCATCCAAACATGAGGATCCCAATGCCCTTCCATTTCAGGTGGTTCTAATAGAAAAGTTTCATCAATCGGTTCCGTGACTTGATAGACAGTTTTACCAATTCTTGCCGCTTTCATAAACGTGTCGGTCATACGACCTTCGAGCATCAGACCACTATAAAAAACGATGTCACTGTTTAGAATTGCCTTGGCATCAGCAGCTGTTGGTTTATAGAGATGCGGGTCAACGCCCTCGCCCATAAGACCATGAATAGTTCCACGATCACCCACGACTTGTTTGGCAATATCGCCAACCATAGCGGTCGTTGCAACAATGTCGAATTGTTTTGGGTCGGTTGACGGGAACGCTGCTAAGAGTAGCGTAAAGAGTGTTGTTAGCATATGAACGGCTCCTACTTTTGATTAGTCAAAAGTATAAACTATGGTATGCTATAATTCAAGCCAATGATCACAAGTACAGTTGAAAACTATCTAAAAGCCCTTTTTTTGCTTGACCAAGACGGTGAGAAGGAAATCTCAACGGGTGAACTTGCGAAATCTCTGACTGTTACTCCCGGTTCTGCCACTTCTATGATCAAGACACTCGCCGAAGCTGGGCTCGTCGAGCATCGCCCACATTACGGAGTGAGACTAACGAATCGTGGAAGAACACTCGCTGTGCATGTTGTCAGGCGACATCGAATTGTCGAACTCTTTCTTGTCGAAATTCTTGGGATGGACTGGAGTAAGGTGCACGAAGAAGCTGAACAACTTGAACACGTTGTTTCCGATGAGGTCATAGAGCGAATGGATGTCTTGCTCAAGCGCCCTGCTTTTGATCCACACGGCGACCCGATTCCCGGAGCAGATGGCACGCTACCAAACCGATCGCATTGTTCACTTTCTAAAAGCAATGTTGGGCAACAACTTTCGGTTGCGAGAATGAACGATCAAGACACCGATTTTTTGCAATTTGCAGAAAAACACGGTTTGATGATTGGTGCAAAGATAACCATCATTGAACACAACAAACTAGCAGATTCACTTACGATTAAAACCAGTAACGATACTGTCGTCCTTGGCCTTTCTGCTGCAGCCAACATTGAGGTGTGTGATGCGTAATTCTCTCATTTTGTTACTCTTTCTTTGCAGTTGCACTTCAACGCAAACGTCCAAACCAGTTGACCTTATCACACCAGAAAAAATGCTTGAAGAAGTTACCTTTCTCGCTTCTGATGCAATGCAAGGAAGATATTATCGATCAAAAGAGGCGCGAATTGCTGCGAATCACATTGCAGAAACCTGGAAAAATGCAGGGTTGGTTCCTCTGCCGCGCCAATCTTCGATGTACCTTCTAGTCGATGACGTGCTCGCATCCCCAAATGTTGCTGCAATGTTCAAAGGAAGTGGTAGTGAATATGTATTGATTACCGCACACTATGACCATCTAAAACCAAGAAAATCTGGGAAAGATAAAATTTACAACGGCGCAGATGACAATGCCTCTGGAACTGCTGCATTGCTTCTCATTGCAGATGCACTCTCAAAACTACATACAACACCAGAAGCATCCATCGTGCTCGTTGCCTTTACTGGAGAGGAGGCTGGCTTTGTGGGATCTGAACATTTTGCAAGCACCGCACCAATTCCGATGAGCCAGATTCGAGGTCTTATCAACCTCGACATGATCAGCAGAGGTGAACAAAATACAATTTTCTTGGAAGGAGCGCCTAGCGCCCCTCGGATTTCCCTTGCGATAAGCAGAGCAAACGACAAAGTTAATCTCAACATTGTTAAAAACCGACACCCAGATTGGCTCTACAGAAGTGACCAAGCACCATTTCTCGAACAAGGTGTGCCATCCGTTTTTCTCAGCGTTGAGGATCATGAAGATTACCATCGTGTAACCGATCACACCGAAAAAATAATGCCAGATCTTGCAGCAAAAACTGCCCAACTCACTTTTTTAGCAGCAATTGACCTTGCAGGTGGTGTACCCTAACCGCTCAATGAAATACAAAACCATACTTCTTATGTGCATTGCATCATTTTATGGGTGCAGCGAACCGACACAAGAACAATCAATCAAACCAGAAAAACCTACCGTCCAATCAGGTGAAGAAATTTACATGATGTACTGCGCTTCATGCCACGGCCAACAGGGCGATGGCAAGGGTCTTATTGAATTAGATCGTCCTGCAAGAAGTTTTATTGATGGCGGCTTTTCCTTTGGCAATACCGTAGAAGCAATTGTAAAGACAACCCGTTCTGGTATTCCCGGCACGCCGATGCCTCCATTTGCAGAGATACTCACTAACGATGAAATTATTCGCGTTGTAAAACATGTTCGACAGTTCGCGCCAACGCTCAAAGAAGTACTTCCAAAAGATACAGAAATGCTAGTTCGTGAAAGACCCTCTGTAGTACGCGGCATGATCCCACCGATACAGGATGGCTTGGAGTTACATCCAAGAGGTTTACTCGTTGGAAATCCCGATGGTTTTAGTTATGAATATAGAGTCGATGATGTCCGCCTTCTTGCAATCCGACAAGGCAAGTTTGTCGAACGTACCGATTGGACAGACCGAGGCGGTTCACCTCTCAAACCACTTGGGGTCGTTGTTGTACTAGTCGAAAATGGAAATCCTAAAGGAATGTTCCATGCGATTGAAGGTGCGCCACTTCGTGCAAAATTAAAAAGTACAAGCGTGGCAACTCCAATTGGAACAGTGCAATATGACCTTGTTGATGAGAAGGGTGAACTGTATGCAACAATTTCAGAGACTTGCAGACCAACGACTGGAGCTCGAGCACTCATAGAGCAACAGTTGTCAATTAGTGCAATAAAACCATTTCGGATCACCCCACCAACGACAGCAACCTTGCGTGAAAAAACTACTGTTGAAGAGGGCGCACATGCAAGAACCATTATCCACGCAACATTGGAGGGTAAATAATGTTATTTGAAATTATTTCATCCATTGTTCTCATTTCCACTTCTCCATTTACGATTGATTATCTTTCGCCACCAGAAGGCGAAGTGCTAGAAGTTGGTGGCATGGGATTTATGTCCGACGGCGACTTAGTTGTGAGTACACGTCGCGGTCAAGTGTGGCGAATTAAAAATCCTCATGCAAAGAACCCGAAAGATGCTGTCTTCACATTGATTTGCGAAGGGCTCCATGAAGGAATGGGGCTTGCAGTTGTTGATGATGCAATATTTATTGCCCAGCGTGGGGAACTCTCAAAACTCATTGATCTTGATGGTGATGAGATCTGTGATGAAGTTCAAACAATTACACAAGATTGGGGCATGAGTGGAAACTACCACGAGTTCGGGTTTGGTTTGCCAGTTGATGAAGAAGGGAACATGTATGTTTCTCTCAATGTTGGATTTTGGAACCCACACTGGTGGCATGGCAAATCGCGCGCGCCATATCGCGGCTGGGTACTAAAAATCTCACCCGATGGAATTGTCGAACCATTTGCAGGTGGTTTTCGATCACCGGCAGGCATGGGGCTCCTTGAAAATGACACACTTCTTGTCACGGACAACCAAGGTGACTGGATGCCTGTTTGCCCAGTGTATGCAGTGAAAAAAAATGGTTTTTATGGTCATCCTGCTTCTCTACGGTGGTACGACGATCAGCCAGACATCGAACCAAGTGACACACAACCTCCTCATATTTCAAGAGAGCATCCTGCTCTTTGGTTGCCGTATCAGTGGTCTCGCTCAACAGGAAATGTCATCCTTGACAACACCGATGGCCCTTTCAATGGTCAATACATGATTGCAGAATTAACAAATGGTCAAATACTTCGAGCAAGTTTTGAGACTATTGACGGCGTGATGCAAGGTGCATGTTGGCTTGCGCACCAACGTGTTGGTTCGGCTTATCACATTGAATATGGTCCTGATGGAACACTGTATGCAGGCATCACCAACCGTGGCTGGGGCGGGCTTGCGCCAGGTAGTGGAATTGCAAGAGTAAAATACAATGGGCAACTCCCTCTTGAAATGACAGACGCACATCTTCTAGAAGATGGGTTTGTCATTACTTTTTCAAAACCACTTAGCAATGCACCAACGGTGGTTGGAGAAAAATATGATTACAACTGGTGGTGGGAATATGGTTCGCCAAAACAAAACATTGAAAGCCTTCACATTCAAAACGTATCGTTGTCTGATGATGGCCGAAGGGCAACTGTTTCAATCAGTAATCTTGAAGCAGGAACATGTGTCATGTTAATACTGAAAAACGCAACATCTCATGATGGCTCTCAACTTCTCCATGATGAATTGTCGTACACGATCAACAAAATGCCCGGCGGGGATCTCGCGTATGTAGCAAAACAAGTTATCCCGCCTATTGAACGAGGCGAACGCGTTGAAGGTTGGTTGTATCTCACTTGGGCAGATGCGTTTGATGTTTGGACTAACGACGGCGTTATTGCTTGCAACGCTGAATTAGATATCAATAGCCCCCAACAATTTGTTATCGCCGATGGCTCAAACGCTTTAGTTGCAGAAGCAGGAAAATCAATGCGCACAAATTTCAAAACCGATGCGGGCAAAATTAAATTAAGTTACATGCTTGCAGAAGATGCGCGTGCAGAAATTCTACTTCCAAATGGTGGATCTGTTGTTCTTTCTGATGATGACAATGGCGGGTACCTTGGTGCTGGCATTTGGCATGAACTCATCATCTCATTTTCCAACAACCCTAGATTAATTGACGCAGTAGAAATCAATGCCGTGAGAATGATCGCTGATCAACCAATTAGTAATCAGCTTGCAACTCCGATGCCACTCACCATCAGAGGAACTACTGGCTCTTTCGCGTTTGGCGATGTACGTTTGCAACATTTTGCAGAAGAGGTTGACCATGCAACTTGGAAACCTATCAAGTATGACTCTGAGCATTTTATAACTGATGAGGCAACGTGGAACATCACAGATTCCGGAGACCTCGTTGTTCAAGGAACTGGTTCGGTGCACATTCCTTCGCAAATCGAACCTAGAAACGCGATTCGTTTTGACACCAAAATAAACGGAACTGGCAACGCAACGATTCAGTTTGGTGATCTTGAAATTGATGTAGCAACAAGTGGGAACCGTAAAACAGGTGGGATCACAGGTCATCCTATCAACGCAAACTTGATTGATCAAAACGAGTGGTGCACGATAGAAGTGATCCAAAATGAAACAACCACAGTTTTATTAAACGGAATAGAAATTATCTCAGAAAAGTATGCGCCAACTCTTCAAGGCGATATTGTCATTTCAACAATGAACAGTGAAGTATTTCTTCGCGGAGTATCCGTTCGTTAGGAGCAAGTGCCCCACGCGTCTACCACTGCAAGAATATCTGTAGATTCAAGCCTATACATTAAATATTCGGGTGTAATTCATATAAAACAGTACTATACGACAATGATTACACTCACTTTTGCCTTTTCTTGCCTTGCGTTTGCTCCCTCACAGTGGCAGCCACTTTTCAATGGAACTGATCTTGAAGGATGGACCATTGTAAATGGTGCTCCGAGTACATGGACTGTTAATGATGACACGATAGTTTGCAGCGGAAAACCAACGGGTGTCATTCGTACAAATAAGATGTACGAAAACTTTGTATTGGAACTTGATTGGCGACACCTAGTACCAAATGGAAATGCGGGGTTGTTCGTATGGTCTGATCCTATTCCAGCAGTTGGCGTCCCATTCACACGTGCCATTGAAGTGCAAATTATGGATGGAAAGGAACTCGATTGGTATACGACACATGGTGACATTTTTTCAATTTGGGGTGCAAAGATGACGCCCACGCGGCCGCACCCAAATGGGTATGAGCGGTGTCTTCCAAGTGAGCGTAGATCGATCCCTGCTCCTGCGTGGAATCATTATGTTGTTACGTGCATAGACGGGCAAATAAATTTGTCAGTCAACGGTGCAATTGTTTCTGGGGCCCATGATGTTACCCCTAACAAAGGGTATATCTGTCTTGAAGCTGAAGGCACTGAAGCGGAGTTCAAAAATATTCGAATTATGGAACTCCCCCCCGCATCTCCCGAAACAACGGATGTTGCTGAAGAAGACAAAGGCTTCGTCACGCTGTACAACGGGATTAATTTAACGGGCTGGGAAGGGGGATCAGAGCACTGGACAATTCTTGGGTGGAGCCTGCAACATGATGGCAAGGGCAAGGATTTGACTACAACAGAAATCTTTGACAATTTTGAGATCATGATCGATGCAAAATGCGAAGATGCCGATGGTGAGATGTATTTCATCATAGATGGAGAAAAAGTCGCGATCCCTCGAAAAAACAATAATTGGACCCGTTTTGTCACTAGTGGCAAACATGGCACTATCAGCCTTGGTAGTACCAAAAAGGCTGACTTCTGCAACATTTTCATCAGAAAACGCAATTGATCCACGGTCAATTTGACCACGGGTCAGATGAAAGGGAATGTGGGCTAGGGGATTGTCATCGAGGCACCTGCTTTTATGACCGCAATCCCAACAATCGTACGAAAAAACCCAACCCTTTCTCTGCAAGATGAGGTCGCTTCACTTCGCGCTGAGCTTGAAGTAGAAAAACAAGCACGAATCGCAGCCGAGTCAAAATTAACCTTTCTTCATTCTGAACAAACCGAAGGGGAACCTCCACCATCTAGAATGGCGATCATTGTCGGACTTGCCAAACTTGCCGAATCTCGGGATGACGATACTGGAAAGCATCTCTCAAGAATTAGGCATTACACAACACTGATCGCAACGGCATATTCTGAATTACACCCAGAACAACTCTCAAAAACAGAAGTTCCAATCATAGGAGCAACCTCTATTCTTCACGACATTGGGAAAGTAGGTATTGGCGACGACATCCTGCTCAATCCGAACAAACTCACAAGCGAACAATTTGATTCCATGAAACGGCATACTTCGATTGGTGCAGATATTTTAATTTCATTATCAGAGCAACTTGGCCGTGATCCGTGGGTGGACACTGCAATTCAAATTACGCTTGGTCATCATGAAAAATGGGATGGCACGGGGTATCCATTCGGCTTGCGGGGTAACACAAATAATTTACCAGCTCGGATTGTCGCAGTGGCTGACGTCTATGACGCGCTCACTTCAAAACGTGTCTACAAAGATGCAATGTCGCACGATGAAGCGATTGCAATCATCAAAAAAGAAAGCGGTAGCCACTTTGACCCCATGGTTGTTGAATCATTTTTGTCAATTAAAGAAAAAATACTAGAAGTCGCAACAAGGCTTTTACACTAGTTATTCGCCTTCGCCACGTGACCTTCTGCCTTTTGCATCGCCATAACAAAGCAAACACCATCCGAGGAGAAACGCGAGCCATAAACCGTTTGTTAAAAGTACCAATTCCATGATGCGCATTGTACAGAACTTCACAATTTGAAGAGCCGCCTTTCTGAGGTATCATGTAATTGTGTCAGAACGAAACACCATGCGATCTTGGGCTCATAAGAAGGGCTGGGTTATTCCCATCCTTCTTTGTGTATCACTCACTGCCAACATTCTTGCACTCATTCTTCCCTTCCTTGAAATTGATGAAGTTTTTCATGCAAAAGTGATTTACAGCCTCCCACACTCAGTTCACCTCATGTGGGAACACAAACTATACATCATATCTTTTCTTATTCTTGGGTTTTCCATTATTTTCCCATTTGTCAAAATAAGCGCTCTTTTTGCAGCGTGGTTCCTCCCGTGGAAATCAACAACCCGAGCAACGTTCCTTCATTGGATTGAGTTGCTTGGAAAATGGTCGTTCATGGATATTTTTGTTGTCATTTTGTTGCTTGCCCTCACAAATAAACAAACGATGATAACCTCAAAAATCCACATCGGCGTCTATTTTTTCGTCGGGGCGATCACACTAAGCATGATCACCTCACAAATCATATTAGGTATTGCTCGAAAAATAGTCGCTGAAGAAGAAGGTGAGCATACGTATTGCCCAAAAAGACATTGGATGCTTTTCGAACAACTGTACATTGGATGGACCGTCCCCTTGCTTGTAATTGTTTCAGCAGCTGCCTTGATCGATTCTATACATGCTACATTTCTTCGGATTAGCCAGTTCCTACTGATCTCTCGTTCGTACAGCATTTACGACACCATTGAATTATTGCAAGCAAACAAACACTGGGTGCTTTTTATCATTGTTGTTGGGTCGATGGTATTCATCCCGCTCATACGTTTGGCTTTATTGTTTGTGATTTGGATTATCCCCATGAAAGTCAAACGACATATCCAAGGAAAAATGATTCTTGAGGCAATGTCACGATGGTCAATGCTTGATGTCTTTGGAATTGCTTTGTTTCTCGTTGCTTCTGAAGGTAAGGATTTAGTCAAAACGGAAATACAACCGGGTCTTTATACGGTTGTCATTGCAATTGGTCTTAGTTACCTGCTTGGTTTTGTCGCAGTCACGTTACACAGTGTAATGATCAAATTTGCTACTTCTCATCAAGATGAAGTTCTTTGAGATACGCCATAACATCTCTCAAATCACGATGATCGAGTAGCACGCCCATAGGTGGCATTGCAGAATACTCCCCGTACCCTTCAGTGAGATGTAGATTTGGCACAAGCAACGCTTCTAATAGTTGTTGCTCTGTAAGTCGGTCGGCAACACCATCGAGTGATGGACCAGCAATGCCTCCCCTATTATTAATTGTGTGACAACGAATGCATTGGCTCCTAGGGTTCTCAAAGACAACTTTTTCCCCTGCCTTTGCATCACCACCTCGATGCAACCACCACCCCTTTTGTGGATCACCAAAAGTTAGTGGTTCACCACTTGCATGCGCAAACTCCAATTGCAACTCAACTGGCAATGCCTCTTTGTTAATTTTTGCAAAACCATCGGCATCTTTTGCAAGTGAAATGATTGCCTCCTGCGCTTCACCCATTTCTCCAGAATCAATAGTATCAAGCAAAAGTGCAACTGCTCGATTGCGATCTATCTCAAGCAGAAGATCACGAGAAACTGCACGAAGTTGCCACAGCGTATTTTTTAATCCGTACGCAACAGCGCGTTCATCAGATAGAACCTGTAAACAATACATTCTCAGTTGTATTGGTTGCAAATCGTCTTCCAACAACGTTCTTGTCAGTGCCTCGGGCAATACAACGTGCAATGATTGTGCAAGAGAGAGAGCATCTGCAAGAAGATGTTCTTCTGTATTTGCAACGAGCAGACGTACCTCGCTATCAATGTCGAGTGCAGATTGTGGATGTACTTTGTGCACAATTCTGCCTTCAACTATCTCTCTTCTTGGAAATGGCTCAGACCAAGTTCGAAGTGCGTCAATAGCAACCTTCCGTATTTCATCCTCATGCGTACGGTCGGCAGCAAACCGTGCGACTTCTTTTTCGTTCATTGAAAGTCGTTTACACGCACTGATTGCTCTTCGTTGCCACGGTTTTCCTTCTGCAAGAGAAAGCGATGATGCCAAACTTTTCAAAGCTACATCAATTGGAACATCGTGAATTGCGCGTGCTGCTTCAGTTGCGATTGCTAAATTATCATCGTATAAAAATGATGCAACAAGTTCTGATTCCATTCTTCGTAACACTAAAACTGCTGCAAGACGCACAGCACTATTTGCATGTGTTTGTAAATTCACCATCGCTGATGGATATTGAGAATTTGTTAGTGCTATAACACCTGCGTGTCTCAAATACACGTCCTCATTATTGTTTCGCGCAAGCATTGATACGATTTCGTCGTGTGCATTCCCAAGGTGCCCAGCAGCAATCGTTGCAAAATAAGAAACACGAGCATGCTTGTCGTCCATCAGGGAAACAATGTCATCAAAAGCAGGTGTAAATTTCATTTCGCCAATGATCTTGCATGCCTGAGCGCGAATTTCCGGATCATCATCTGATAAGAGAGGTGTGATAAGTTGTCCGACGCTGTGCCCTTCTCGGCTCATCATTGCTAGCGCCCACATCGCATGTATTTTTTTAAGTTGATTTCCTTTATTGAGTGCCTCGCTCAATTCTTTTTGTGCATTCCTACTAACAAGTTCATACTGCGTGCGAATTCGAACACGCCGGTCAACGTGGGACAACATAGAAAGCAGTTCTTCATTCGTACTACTTTGAAATCCTTTTCGAAATATTTCAGACACATCGCCGCCTTGTACATGCGCTTCATCCCAAACGGAATATAACCGACCCTCAAAGTTGCCCATCCAACCTTCACCCCAATCACTGATTACCATTTTGCCGTCGTAGCCAAAGTCTACGTCGGTACACAATACACTTTCTACAAATGGATGCAAATCAACCATTTTGAAATACGCACCATCTGGTTCGACTGCAAAACTAAGTACGTTTGAATATTCAGCGCCTCCGCGAAAATCACACATAAAAAAATGATCGTCGTAACGTTCTGAAAAACCCGCGCCTGGGTAAGCAACGAACCCAGATGGCCCTGAACCTATCACGTCAATCGCAGGAAGAATCCATGCTGGTCGATTTTCTGCATGTGGATCCCACCCATTTTCTTGCACCCAAGGTCCACGCTCGTTTTCACCTCTAAGCGTTTGGTATTCCATTCGCCAACCCGTTTCACCACCTTCAACGCAATAAACCAACCTTGCTTTGTCAACAGAATCAGAATTATTATCACCAGTAAATAAATTGCCATATTTATCAAACGCAAGTTCTTGTGGGTTTCGCAAACCATGGTGATAGACTTCAAGTCCACTTCCATCAAACTCGCTACGAAAAACAGCTCCCTCTCCTGGGCTATGCAACACTGTTCCATCATCAAGTTCGATGTGGTACCCACGGTCACCAATCGACCAGTACAACCTGCCATCTAATCCAAGTGCGAGTCCGTGCATGTCGTGACCACGCAACGCAGTTCTTACACCGTACCCGCTGTGAAGAGATTTTTTCTCGCCATTTTGCATTGCCCACAAATCTGGAATGCATGTGTAATACACCACGTCGCCAAGTGCGAGAACACCTGCACCTGTTCCATCAAGTGGGGCGTTAAAACCATCTGCAAAAATATTGGCAGTTTCATACACTCCGTCACCATCAACATCTTTCAATAAACGTATGCGATCTTCGTACTGGGTGTAATACTCCATGCCATGAATTCGCTGATCTGCGAAATGCTCATACATTTCTAATCGATCTTCAATTGTTTGCAACGACAAATCTTGATCTAACCAAAAAGCGCTTGAACGGTTGTCTTCCACTCCCTGCTCTTGCCGAAAAGATTCTGCAATGAGAATATTTCCTTCATCGTCAAAGCAAAATGCAACAGGATCCATAACCTGAGGCTCCGATGCAACAAGTTGCTTCGAGAACCCTTCAGGAATGCGTAAAAGCTCAAACGCTGTTTCAGGGTTTCCGGCGAGAATAAATGTACAAAAAATGCTTAGCACCATGTCAAACCCTCAGGAAGAGAATTGAAATTTTCACAACCTACTTCGGTAACAACGACCATGTCTTCTATTCGAACACCGCCAAGAGCATGGCTGTACAAGCCCGGTTCGATGGTAACCACATCTCCTGCTAATAACACCGCTCCATTTCGGTCAAGAAGTGGTGGTTCGTGTACATCAAGACCGATACCGTGACCTGTACCGTGTGGCATAGAACAGAATGTTGGCGGATCATTTTCTTTGGGTAAGCCTTCAACATATCCGTGCTTTTTTAGAACACGAATTGTTTCTAAGTGGACTTCTTCTCCAGCAACACCCGCTTTTATAATGCTAGTCGCTGACTGTTTTGCTTCTGCAACTGCTGCGTGCATGCGAATAATTTCATCTGGAACATTTCCATGTACAACAGTACGTGTGCAATCGCCGTTGTACATTGAACTTTTATCAAGAGGAAAAATGTCAATAATGACAGGTTGCTCAGTAAAAAGTTCGCCACTTCCAAGTTCGTGGCAATCTCCTCCGTCACTTCCACCTGCAACAATACAGGGTGGGTTGAAAAAGTTTTGTTCCAACAAGAAAGTATCGATCATTGTTCGGAGACGCTGGCTTGTCAACGGTGTTCCGTTAGTGTGCAGCACGCCATCACTTCCTGAAGTTGCACCTGCGACTGTTTCACACGCCATTCGCATTGCGTCTTCTGTGACTTTTTGTGCTTGCCGTAAATTGTCTAATTCTTCTGCATCTTTAACACGACGATCGAGCACACCCATATCTTGATCTAAATTAACACGCATTCCCGCAGCTTCAATAAAGTGGACGTACATCAACGGAAGCGTTCTATCAGCGATGACTGTTGTGATCCCATTTCTTCGCAAACATTCTGCTGTAGATTGGGCTGCTGCTGTATCTCGATCACCTGACAATCCGCCCGAAGGAGTAAAATCGCTATACCCAAATACATGGTCAGCCCTTGCGTGTTTCTTCGCTCGGTCCATTTCGATTTCTCTCAATATGAGCGTTCTCGTGCCATCTGGCAGGTCGATCGCGATCGCTGCATCATGCACCATAAACCGAATCGCCCTATAGAGCGATTTGTTCACTTGGGGGTTTCCCGCCATTACTCGTGCTACATCTGTCATGCGTACAGTGTATCCGCATGCGTACTAGGTACACATGAGCAATGCTCTGACTTGTCGGGGAACGGATCCATGAAGCGTAGAAGAAAACCAACCCTAAAAGGAGTTGGTTTTTACGAAGCCAATGGAGCCGATCGGGATCGAACCGACGACCTCTTGCATGCCATGCAAGCGCTCTCCCAGCTGAGCTACGGCCCCAACTTATTTTTTACATGGCAGCGTCAATTGCAGCAGCGAGATCATCTTTCGCTTTCATACCAACGAATGTCTCAACTACTTCACCATCTTTAAAGATCAAAATGCTTGGAATTGACTGTATGTTGTATT
The DNA here is from genome assembly GCA_018656645.1 of Phycisphaerae bacterium. Taxonomy (GTDB): domain Bacteria; phylum Planctomycetota; class Phycisphaerae; order Phycisphaerales; family SM1A02. The sequence continues at coordinate 10,502 of JABHZL010000075.1, read as the reverse complement.
GCATCGCAACATCACGGTTGGAATCAATATCAACTTTTCCAACTTTCGCTGTATCTGCATATTCAGTTGCAAGTTCTTCGATCGCGGGACCAATCGCTTTGCATGGACCACACCATTCTGCCCAAAAATCAACCAAAACTGGTCCACTTGCGCCAAGTACTTCTTCTTGAAAATTTGCATCTGTAAATTCTAAAGCCACGGGTTCATCTCCTGTTATTGTCCGTTTCGTGAGGAGTGGATTGTAACACTCGGCAGTGCGTTCGTACATCGTGTACCCGAAAAACCTGCGCCCCATCTCTCCACATTTCTTCAGCCATCGTAGCTGATGCAAGATCGCGACCCTGAGGGTCACGTATTCCAGACAGAGCCCCGATAAAGCTCTTTCTACTCGCACCAACGAAGACAGGAAACCCTGTTTCTACAAATGCTCCTATCCCTCTGACGAGTGCCATATTTTGCTCAACGCTCTTTCCAAAGCCCAAACCTGGATCAATCGCAATGGATTCACGGGAGACACCATTCTCTTGGGCAATATTCGCGCGGTTTACTAGCCAACGAAGTACATCATGAACAACATCGTCGTATTCTGGGTTAGATTCGTATTCATCACTGTATTGATCGTGCTTGGGCGAAACAAGGCGGTGCATCAACACCAATCCTGCTTCTGTTTCTGCGGCTAATTTGAACATCGCTAGATCATCTTGGCAAGCAGAAACATCGTTGATAATGCACGCTCCTGCCCCAATGGCCGCGGCTGCAACCTCAGCGTTTGTTGTGTCAACAGAAACCAACCCACCTAATCGCTGTATGACAGGAACAACTCGCCGAATCTGCTCAGAAGCAGAAACAACCTCAGCACCTGGTCTTGTCGATTCTCCCCCCACATCAACAATCGCAGCACCTTGCTCAAACATTTCCCTTCCCCGATCCACCGCATCATCAACAGAAGAATATTTTCCACCATCGCTAAAACTATCTGGAGTTACGTTGAGAATTCCAACAAAGACTGGCTTTTCAAGGGATACTGCCCCCCCACGAACTTTCCAACACTTTTGATCTCGCAACATGGACCATAGCCTACCACGATGAAAGAACTTGTCATTAACAGCACCACACAGCACACGCTGTTACTTTTTGTTCCGATGATTATTGCAGCGGTTCTCCGAATTGCCAAAATTCGTGGCTCCTCCATCATCGGTGGGGTTCTTGGCGGGATTCTTCTTGGACCAGCGATGTTCGGTTCATTTGCCCCTGAATATTGGGAGGGAATTTTCCTGGGTGGAGAGCATGAGCACAAACTTGTTGCACAACTTGAACAACAACAAAAAATGGACATCGAATCATTTACACAAATTGGTACTTCTGATGTTGTCATCATGCAATTTCGTGCTGATCAACAATACGAACTTGACCAAGCAGTTACGAAGTGGAAAGCCGCGCAGTGGAGAGACCAACGAACGCTTCGGAATTACGTCCTCGTGCTTGTCATCATCGTTCTCCTCAGTGGATCACTCCGTAGAACTATAAAAGCAAAATCAAATACTGCAACTTCACTTACTGTTGGTGTTTGGGCAGCCCTTATCCCAGGAGGTATCATTGCAGTTGCTTCTCATTATTTGTGGGCAACTGGCATTGCGAGCTCGCTTGCCATGGGCGCATGTCTTGCTGCTGGACCGTGGACATTTTCTCGGTGGGAACAAAAAGCAGCTGACGATTCCGAAGACGGAGGTGCGTCTCTTATGCTCCGGTGCGGATACGTCTCGTGGACTGTCGCATCCATCGCTGCTTTTTACAGTGCGTGGACTGTGCAGGGGGCGATGTCCCTTGTTTGGTTACTGCCACTCTTACTCTTGCCAATGTACTGGTTACTTCCAAAACGTGATTCACACTGGCTTCAGTGGTTTGCAGATTACGCTGCAATTCCGAGTATCGCAGCAACTGCAATGGTACTCATTCATCCCATTGGATCACTTTCGTTCTGGCCAATTTTACTTGTTGTACTCATTTCAAGTGATGGGCGGTGGCTTGGGGGAATGGTCGGCTTACTCATTCTCGGAGGGCGAACAAGTGCAAATGCCATGCGAATCACAATGCCTCTTGTCGATGCAGGAGCATCGCAACTTTGCATGGCAGCTATGTTATTTGGTGTAGGAGTACTAAGCGAAGAACTTACACTCGCAGCAATCTCTGGAGCAATATTTATTGAGCTCACTGCACCAACTCGGCGCAAGTTCGCAACTTCTATCAAAGATAATTTACTCGACTGTGACTGATTTAGCCAGATTCCTCGGCTTATCAACATCTTTACCACGGAGCACTGCGGCGTGATACGCTAACAGTTGCAGTGGAATAACCGTGAGAAGTGGTTGCAGTGGTTCTGGGACATCAGGAACATAAAATACATCGTCGCAGTGATTATGTATTTCTTCATCACCTTCAGTTGCAACAGCGATCACATGTCCGCCTCGCGAACGTACTTCTTCCATGTTCCCAATGATTTTTTCGTACTGGCTCCCCTTTGTTGCAACAACCACAACAGGCATGCCCTTGTCGATCAATGCAATTGGACCATGTTTCATTTCAGCTGCTGGCATCCCCTCTGCGTGAATATAACTAATTTCTTTGAGTTTCAGTGCACCTTCAAGTGCCACTGGGTAATGCAAACCGCGCCCAAGAAATAGCCAATTGTCACGATTCACAACTCGTGAAGTAACTTCGAGAATATGATCAGATTGCGCAAGCACACTTTCAATTTTTCGTGGGATTTCTTCAAACGATGTCAACAATCGCCTCATCTCGTCACGTCCAAGATGACGGCGGCGACCTAAATACATCGCAAGCATTGTCAGTACACCAACTTGACCAATAAATGCCTTCGTCGAAGCTACACCAATTTCTGGTCCAACTCGAAGATACACACCAGCATCTGTTTCTCTAGCAATTGAAGAACCCACAACATTTACAACACCTAGCGAAGTTGCACCTCTGCGTTTGGCCTCTTGTACTGCAGCGAGCGTGTCAGCGGTTTCACCACTTTGACTTACTGCAATAGCAACTGTCCCCTCCTCGACAATTGGATTGCGATACCGAAACTCACTTGCAAATTCTACTTCTGCAGGAATGCCTGCAAGTTCTTCAAGCAGATATTCGCCAATCATCGCAGCGTGCAGTGCTGTGCCTTGCCCAAGCAATAAGATACGTTTTGCTTTGACGAGCTCGTCTGCAAGTTCAGAAACACCTCCCAATGTAATTGTTCCACCAATTGAGTCAATACGACCTTGCATACTTGTGTTAAGCGTGGCTGGTTGCTCGTATATTTCCTTGAGCATAAAGTGCTCAAAGTCACCGAGTTCAATTTGTTCTAATGTAAATTCGAGTTCTTTGAGTTCAGGCGTTAATTCAACATTATCAATTGTCGTCGTTCTAAATGAATCTCGCGTCATTCTTGCAACTGTTTCGTTATCAAGCAAAAACGCTTGCGTTGTGTGTGCAACAATTGCACTCGAATCTGAAGCTACAACGTACTCATTCTTGCCAACACCAACAAGAAGAGGCGAACCTTTTCTTGCAGCTACGAGAACACCTGGCTCCTTTTCGCAAATCACTGCGATTGCGTATGCACCAGTTACTTCTTTTAATGCAGTCTGCACAGCGCGTTCAAGATCACCATTGTAAAACTCGCTAATCAAATGTGTCAACACTTCTGTATCGGTTTCACTCGTAAACGTATGACCCTTATCTTGCAGATATGTTTTCAACGAAACATAGTTTTCGATAATGCCATTGTGCACAAGCTGGATTCCGTGTCCATGTGTTACGTCATCACTGTGTGGATGTGCATTCGCATCACTTGGCTCACCATGTGTTGCCCAGCGCGTGTGTGCGATTCCTAAACTACCACCAAAACTCTCGTTGTTTGAAATTATTTCTTCGAGTCCAGCAACTCGGCCAATGGTTTTTGCCACATGTACTCCGCCGTTAAGCATAGCAATACCTGCTGAGTCGTAGCCTCGATATTCAAGCCGCTTAAGACCTTCAAGAAGAAGTTCTCGAGCTTCCTTATTTCCAATATACGCAACTATTCCACACATAATGTTAGGAAGAATACCTCACTTCTGACAAGTTGTAACTAATTATGAGAATTGTTTTTCGTTATCGGAGCCTGCACCCATTACAATCAAATAATGCCCGATTTATTTGAGGAACAAACACAGAAAAAACAGGATTCAATCCGACCACTTGCAGATCGTCTTCGCCCACGACACCTTCTTGAAGTTGTTGGTCAGCAACACGTGCTCGGTGCTGACATGCTTTTACCTCGCATGATTTCAGCAGATCGCCTCACTTCCATCATTTTTTGGGGTCCTCCCGGAACAGGAAAAACAACACTCGCCTCCGTGATAGCAAATGAGACAGATGGAAACTTTCTCTCCTACAACGCGGCGCAAGTTGGGGTTGCGGAAATTCGAAAAGTCATTGAGAACGCAAGGCAACTCGTTCGTGCTACTGGGCAGAGAACAATTGTCTTCCTTGATGAGATTCATCGCTTTAGCAAAAGCCAACAAGATGTATTACTAGATTCTGTAGAGCAAGGCATTGTTATCCTCATCGGTGCAACAACTGAAAATCCTGGTTACACAGTGAACGATGCACTCGTAAGCCGTTCAACTGTTTTTCACCTAGAACCACTCGGTGTTAATGACATAAAGAAATTGCTCATAAGAGCCACAGAAGAGCCCCGCGGGTTTGCTTCGCTTGATCTAACTGTGAGAGAAGATGCAATCGACTACTTAGCAAACAGAGCTGATGGAGATGCGCGAGCCGCACTAACAGCACTAGAAATTGCCGTTCTTAGTACACCAGATGGAAATATTACGCTTGGTATAGCAAAACAATCGATGCAACAAAAATCGTTGCGGTATGATCGTAGTGCAAGTGGACATTATGACCATGCAAGTGCGTTTATTAAATCAATGCGCGCAAACGACGTTAATGGATCGCTTTATTGGCTTGCGTGCATGCTCGAGTCTGGTGAAGACCCACGCTTCATTGCAAGACGCGCATCAATTTTTGCTAGTGAAGACATTGGGCTCGCTGACCCACGCGCATTAGAACAGGCGGCGGCTGCTTGGCTCATCGTTGAACGAGTTGGCATGCCCGAATGTAAGTTAACGCTGAGCCAACTTGTTATTTATTTAGCGAAAGCACCGAAATCTCGAGCAGCATACGACGCTATCGTCAATGCTGTCGATGATGTGAAGAATAGAAAAACAGTCATTGCACCAACTGATCATGACCCAGAAGCGTTGCCAATAATTACATCGACGTATTTCACTTCTGAGGATTCTTCATGAACAAAGATCAACAACGAGTTGATGTAAAGAAAAAGTTATCCTCAGTTTCACAAGAAACATTGAGTGAAGAATCACGTGCAATTTCACGTTGCTTACAATCCATGGCTTCAATTGAATCTTCTCCAACAATCATGTCATTTCTTCCGCTTAAATACGAAGTAGATCTTCGTCCTATCATGCAAGTTTGGATTGAAGATGGAAAAACTGTATGTGTCCCAGTCATAAACTGGGAAAGCAACTCGATGCAAGCGGGGTTACTCACAACGCTTGAATCAATCGGCTTAGTTGAAACTCGTCATGGCCTCATGGAACCAAAAGATCGGCAAATTGTTCCATCTGATTCAATCGATGTTGTCCTTGTTCCTGGGCTTGCCTTCGATCAGCACTGTGCCCGCCTCGGGAGGGGTGGAGGTTTTTATGACCAATTTCTTTCACTCGTTCGGCCCCCCCTTGCAATCGGTGTCGGATTCAACTGCCAATTGTTGAAACTGGTTGCAATTGAAGAGCACGACTATCTTCTGACTGCGATTGCGACCCCTTCTGGGCTACTAACTTCGTAGACCTCACGCTCGTTACGCCGTACAATCCACACCATGTCACTACCAAGCCAAAGCGGTATTTCCCTTGCTCGTCGCGGAACTATGTACAGACGTAAAAGGGGGCGAAAGAAACTCTCTTGGCTTTTGGTCATCGCCACTGCCGCTGCAATTACTTGGTTCCTCTGGCCTGATCAACAAATCGTAGAGTTTGAAGAGGTCGCAGTTGTCCAAACACCAACAATTCCAACCCCACCCGCGCTTCCACCGGTTGTTGAAACGCCTGCACCCGTAGTAGCGATCGCAGAGCCTGAACCAGAACCTGCATCAATTGAAATTGCAGAGATCATTCCCCTCGCTTCCACAACAACAGAATTACCAAAGATTAATACTGCTTCTTCAAAGCTCGACGATGGGCTTGCACTCTTAGATAACAATCAACTTTCTGCCGCACAACGATCACTCTCAGCAACGTTGCGGGGTGGTGGATTAACGTCAAGTGAAGAAGCACAAGCAAGAGGTGTGCTCGCTGATCTTGCAGATGATTTGGTTTTTTCAAGGAACATTGTTAGCAACGATCCTTTTTCCATGGATTACACCGTTCGTGGTGGTGACACACTTTCGGGAATTGTCAGCAGAATGGGTTTGCAAGTTGATTGGCGCTTCATCCAACGAATAAACGGTATACAAAAGCCTTCTGCCATTCGGGTCGGTCAAAACCTGAAACTCGTAACGGGGCCATTTCACGCTGTGGTGAACAAAGATACGTACCGCGCTGATATTTTTCTCGGCGATGGAAACGACCAGGTGCTTGTGCGGTCATTCAAAGTTGGTCTTGGTGAGTACAACTCCACCCCCACAGGCTTATTCAAAGTTCGCAAAAATTCAAAATTAATCAACCCGCCCTGGACCAATCCAAGGACCCGAGAGTTTTTTGGGGCTAATAATCCAGACAACCCAATTGGCGAACGATGGATTGGGCTAGAGGGCATTGAAGAGCGTACAAGGGATCTTTCGGGGCTAGGAATGCACGGCACCATCGACCCCGATTCAATCGGCAAAGACGCCTCAATGGGCTGCGTGCGAATGCATGGGGGCGACGTTGAACAGGCGTATGAAATGCTCGTAGAAGGCGTAAGTACGGTCGAAATTCGGTGATAGTGAATTAAACACAAGTTGCCAGAACGGGGACATTCATCAATCACCTCCGCTTTGAGGAGGCGGTATGTTTGGCACCGAAAACAACCCGCTGGGTAGTTTCTTAGAACAATAGTTGCAATTGAGTACGGAAGAGCCACTCACCTTCCAAACCCTCAGATCCACGCCAGCCAACCATTTGATTCCTCATTTGGCGGCTTATTTTGGCGAAACTCCATCCAAAATCAGTTGTTATCTTGAGATTTTGCCCATCTAGATACCAATTTACACCAGATGTAAGAATTTGAATGTCGTCACCATACAACTCCTGTTTTGGTCCCCCCCCCTCCATTCTCATGAAAACTTCAGTCATTGCGTTGGTGTAGATACTTCCTTGGAAAACATACCCAAACCAATCTACATTTGGAGTGTCTCCAAGGAGTAAATTTTCAACATTTTTTTGATTATGAAAAGTTCCCGATGCAAAGAAAGTGCCACCGTTAAAATTCATTGTCAGGTCGGCTGTCACGCCCAAATCTGTTTCGGAAGTAAAGGGTGGATCTTCTTCAAGCTCACCTTGTTGAACATGAAAGGCTACGCCAAACATAGACGCATTGTTGCTCCCTGTGGGACTTGTAAAAGTGTTGAATTGATTCCAATCACCTTCTAATAAAAATTCCACTCTTGCAGTTGCAGACCACTTCGTTCCACTCATCAGTGCTGACCAAGGAGGAATTTGATTTGCTTCGGCAAGAGCACCTGCGGCAGATGTGGAATTTGAATTGACTACAACATCATTTGAACCAAGTGTCATCGATCCATCCGTGAACGCCATAAAAGCACGGACTTCATCCCTCACCCATGTAAATTGAATCCCTTGCGATCTCCCTAGTCCAATACGATAATCCAGCAAACTTCGGTCAACTGCCAATTGGTATTGATCGCTCACCAAAGATTCTCGAGAAAAAGGGAGGGTGAAAAGTCCAACTTTTAAAGACCACTCTTCTGAAAGTTTAAATTTTACCCATGCATCCCATAACCGAGGTTGAATGTTGGTAACGGGTACATTTACAAATGCAGAACCAAACGCATATGGATCAATCCAACCGAAGCCAGGTTGAACGAGAAATGTTGTGTCTTTGTCAAAAATATGCCCGCTGATATTTAATCGAGTTCTGGTGTTTTCAAATCCGGTCCTCCAGCGATCGGCTGCATCACGATGATTCGTTACATACCTCTCTTGTAAAAGTCCCCCAACTTTCAGTTTAAACCGACCATCACTACTCGCAATAAAGAACCCTTCATCCCAGCCACCAAGCAAACCATCGCCCACTAAGTTGCTTCGGCTGTCAGCGTCTGAAAGAACGTCGTGGACAATCGATCGTATTTGTACAGTGCGTTCTTCTGAGAGCCAGTTTTCTTCTGCGTCCGTACGAATGATGTCTAACGTGGTTCTCATTTCGTCCGTTTCTGTTTCTACTGTATCGATGCGTTGCTGCATCGCGTCAATTTGTTCTTGAATTGGATCTGCAAATGTGCTGCCTGCAATACAACTGCACGCCAAGCATGCGTGCATGAATGTTTTCATTGTAAAAGTAAAATCAACCATATTTTTCTTCCTTAGAACATCACCTGCAATTGTGTCCGAACAACAATTTGATTTGCGCGTTCATCATCTGTACGCCAACCTGTAATCGAATTTTCCATTGTCTCTGGTACCTCGCCGAAACTAAAACCAACATCTGCGCTTACCTTCAAATCTTGACCATCAAGATAATGATTCAATCCAACAGTCACTATTTGCACCGCCTCTCCCCCAATCGCACCGTTACTTGTTCCCCCCGCTTCGAACCGACCAAATAACTCGGTACTATTAGAGATGTAGGTGCCGCCTTGTGCGACGATGCCCATCCAATTCAGATCTTCTGGATTAACCGCATTGACGTTGAAATCTTTGACGCGATGAAATGTACCTGCAACAAAAAACGAAGCGCCATCAAAGAGATAACTTGCATCTGCTGTCACGCCCCACATTGAACCGTCTACAAATCCACCGCTCGTTCCAGTATCGTCACGTTCAAGGTTTTGTCTGTGACCCGCAATTCCAAGGAGCAGTCCCTTACCACTACCCGGAGGGCTGGTGAATTGGTTAAATTGTTCCCAATCCCCAGATAATTTCCACTCATGGCGAAGCGTAAATGAGTAAGAGGTGTCACGGTTGAGCGCTGCCCAGGGCGGCATTGCTGTTGGCTCATCAAACATAAACGCAGTAGCCCACAACATCGCACCTGAGCCGTTTGTATATGCAACAAAGAATCTTCGGTCTCGATTTGCCCAGATGAATTCGACTCCAGTCGAAATTTCTAATCCCATTCGATGATCGATCAGCGATTTTTCAATAGCAAGTTGACTTGAAGCGTCCACCAGAGTTTCGCGAGTAAAAGGTAATTTGAATTGCCCTACTTTAAGTGAAAGGTCATCGGCAATTTTAATTTTTGCCCATGCCTCCCAGAGGCGAACTCCAACATCATCATCATTACCCGTCATGTTGTCTGGATCAAGCCTCCCCCAACCCGTCTGGATAAAGTACTCCATATTTGCGTAAGGGATATTGCCATCGATATTAAAACGAACACGGGGAATATCAAAACCTGACTGCAATTCAGGTATGGTGGGATTGGGTGGTTTACCGATCCAACTTCCCATGTACCGCATTTGCATCATGCCTGAAACATTGAGTCTGTGCCTGCCATCTGCGCTTGCTAAAAAGAAGCCGTTGGACCAACCCATCATGAGCCCGTCACCGCGAAGGTTTGTGCGGGTGTCAGCATCGTTTATTATTTCTTGTACGAGGGATGCGACCTGCGATGCTCGCTGGTCGTCGAGCCAACCATCGTTAAGGCCTGCTTGTGCGGCATCGAGTTCTAAGCGTACTTCTGCATTCACAGCTTCGACACGGTCAAGTTGACGAACAAGGTCATCGAGTTGAAGTTGCGTGTCTTGAATTGAGAGTTGCGCAGGTGTTTGCGAGCTCGTGATAAGCACGAGCAGAGCCGAGGCAATCCATTGCATGAGGCGTTGATCCATCCGTAGACCTTTCTTGCTGTGAAGTCTATCCTAAAAACAACAGTGGGGTTGTTTTACAAGGTGTCTGAAGCAGGTGACCCTTTATGGGTCACCGATGGAACGCGACGACGTGACAGGCAGCAAACGATTTCCGAATGCCGCTCTCACTAACGAAACACCGCAGCAGTGTTGAACGCGTGAGAGTGAGCACCGAGGGAAGCGATTGCAATCTGTCGCGAGGAGCGTGAAGCAGGTGACCCTTTATGGGTCACCGATGGAACGCGACGACGTGACAGGCAGCAAACGATTTCCGAATGCCACTCTCACTAACGAAACACCGCAGCAGTGTTGAACGCGTGAGAGTGAGCACCGAGGGAAGCGATTGCAATCTGTCGCGAGGAGCGTGAAG